>NZ_JBHSFK010000037.1:0-119146 GCF_042653945.1 Streptomyces vulcanius
CCAGGCCCTGATCGCACTCGCCCGGCGCAAGGTCAACGTCCTCTACGCCATCCTGCGTGACCGTCGGCCCTTCGAAGCCCGGCCAACTCTTCGTCTCGTGGCTTGACTTCAGCATTAGGCAGCGGCCCTGTCCGCCTCGTACCCGGCGGCGATCGTGTCGTAGTCCGGGAAGCGGCCGGCGATGGTCGAGCCGGTGAAGTTGCCGATCCAGCCGTCCTCCTCGTGGAAGAAGCGGATCGCGGTGAACGACGGCTTCGTGCCCATGTCGAACCAGTGGGTGGTGCCGCGCGGCACGCCCAGCAGGTCGCCCTTCTCGCAGAAGACCGCGTGCACCTCGCCGTTCACGTGCAGATAGAAGATGCCGGAGCCGGAGACGAAGAAACGGACCTCGTCATCGTCGTCGTGGGTGTGCTCCTGGAGGAACTTCGCGCGGGCGGCCTTCGCCTTCACCGGGTACTCGGGGTCGTCGCTCGGGTGCAGACCGAGGACGTCGACCGTGGTGAAGCCCTCCTCCTCGTTCAGCTTCTCGATCTCCGTGCCGTACGCGGCGAACACGGTCTCGCTGTCGGCGTCGGACGGCACGTCCTCGCGGATCGGCCACTGCTCGTAGCGCACGCCCAGCGGCTCGAGGGCCTCGGCGATCTCGACAGGGTCCGAGGTGCGGCGGACCAGGGTCTCCGGGCCGGACTCGGACCAGGTCGTCAGCAGCGTCATGGGAGCAACTCCAGGAATCTGGGAGGAGAGGCGGGGTTGGCCGAAGAGTAACTCCCGATGGCGTGTACACCGACTGTGACGTGGTTGTTGTCTCGTATGCCGAGATTTGGTGTCCATTCCTTTGACTGCTGGCTGAAAACGTTCTCATGATCTGCGTATGAAGACGCTGCTGCTCGTGCGGCGGCTGTACGTGGACCTGCTCCGGTCGACCACGACCAGCTGTCGCTGACCCCTCCCGGAGCCCTGACGCGCCCCGCTTTCCGGGGTGTCTGTGTCGTTCGCGTGACGGCTTGTTCCCGTCCCTTGCTCCGGGCCCCTTCAGCTGAAACTCCCCTCTTGCACCACCTCGTACCTGGAGCCCCGTCATGTCCCGTGTCCGACTGCCCCTTGCCGTGCTCTCGCTGGCCTCCGTCTCGGCCCTCGCCCTCTCCGGCTGCTCGCAGTCCTCCGACGCCTCGAAGGACACGGGTGACACGGCCGCCTCCGCCTCCGCCGCCACCGGAAAGAAGCCCGCGCCCTTCGGCGAGGGCACGGTCAAGGTGGCCCTGGTCCGGCAGAGCGGCGCGGGCGACTACTTCGAGCAGTGGGGCAACGGCGCGAAGGCGCAGGCCAAGGCCCTCGGCATCGACCTGACCGTGTACGACGCCCAGGCCGACAACGCCAAGCAGGCCACCGACCTGTCCTCGGCGATCAACTCCGGCGCCAAGGCGATCATCATCGACCACGGCTTCCCGGCGACCATCCAGCCCGAGATCGACAAGGCCGTGAAGAAGGGCATCAAGGTCGTCGTCTACGACGTCGACACCGCCACCAAGGGCGTCGTCTCCACCGAGCAGGACGACGCGAGCATGGCCAAGGCCGTCCTCGACGTGATGGCCAAGGAGGTCGGCAAGGACGCCAAGGTCGGCTACGTCAACGTCGCCGGCTACGCCGCCCTCGACAAGCGCGACACCGTCTGGAAGTCCACGGTGACGTCCGAGGGCTGGAAGCAGCAGTTCAAGGTCGGCAAGGTCACCGACTCCACGGCCACCGACAACGTTCCCCTGGTCTCCGCCGCCCTCACCCAGCACTCCGACGTGGCCGGCGTCTTCGCGCCCTACGACGAGCTCGCCAAGGGCACCGTCCTCGCCGTGCAGAACAAGAAGCTCCAGGACAAGGTGAAGGTCTTCGGCGCGGACGTCTCCAACGCCGACATCCAGCAGATGACCGCCGCCGACAGCCCCTGGGTCGCCACGGCCGGCACCGATCCCTCCGCGGTCGGCGCCGCCGTCGTCCGCACCACCGCGCTGGAGCTGGCCGGACAGCTGAACAAGACCTCCGTGCAGTTCCCGGCCGTGGCCATCACCCAGGACTTCCTGCGCGAGAAGAAGATCGCCAACATGGACCAGCTGCGGGAGGCGCTGCCCGCGCTGAACCTCTCGCAGGTCTCGACCGCCGACTGGATCTCGAATGTCGCCCACTGAGACGGTGCCGGCAGTGGGTCTCACCGACGTCAGCATGGCGTTCGGCGGGAAGACGGTCCTCTCCGCCGTCACGCTCGACATCGCCCCGGGCAGCGTGGTCGCGCTGCTCGGCGCGAACGGCGCCGGCAAGTCCACGCTGATCAAGATCCTCTCGGGCGTCCACACCGACCACGGGGGAGAGGTACGGGTCGACGGCTCCCCGGTGACCCTCAACTCCCCCCTCGCTGCCCGCCAGCTGGGCATCCAGACGGTCCATCAGCGGATCGGCGAGGGCATCGTGCCCGGCCTCACGGTCGCCGAGAACCTGGTGTTCGAGGAACTCGCCCAGCAGCGCGGCAACCCCTTCCTGCGGGGCCGCCGCACCCTGGCCCGCGCCCGCGAGATCCAGGCCGCCCTCGGCCTCGACTGGAGCGATGCCGTCCTCAAGCGGGACGTCACCGAACTCGGCATCTCCGACCGGCAGTTGCTGATCCTGGCCCGCGCCCTGGCGACCCGCCCCCGGCTGCTCGTCCTCGACGAGCCGACCTCCGCGCTCTCCGCCGCCGAGGCGCAGCGGCTCTTCGCGCTCGTCGAGCGGATGCGCGCGGACGGCATCGCCGTGCTGTACGTCTCGCACCGCCTCGGCGAGATCGACGCCCTCGCCGACCGGCTGGTCGTCCTGCGGGACGGACTGCTCACCGAGGACCAGGCCAGGCCCTTCGACTGGGACGCCGCCCTGCGCGCGATGCTCGCCCAGGCCCAGGAGGCGACCACCGCCCGCCCGGTCCGGGAGGGCGAGCGGGGCGAGACCGCCCTGTCCCTGCGCGGGGTCCGCCTCTTCGACGGCAGGGCGCCGCTCGATCTCGACCTGCGCACCGGCGAGGTCACCGGCGTCGTCGGACTGCTGGGCGCCGGCAAGACCGAACTGGCCCGCGGCCTCTTCGGCGCCGAACCCTTCACCGAGGGCACCGTCGAACTCGACGGCAAGCCCTACGCCCCCCGCCGCCCCGCCGACGCGATCCGGGCCGGCGTCCACCTCGTCCCCGAGGACCGGCACGCCGACGCCCTCGTCCCCGGCTGGTCGGTCGCGCGGAACGTCTCGCTGCCCTTCCTGAAGTCCCTGTCCAGGGCGGGAGTGGTGAACAGCTCCCGCGAGGACGCTCTCGGCCGCGACACCATCGCTGCCCTCGGGGTCGTCGCCCGCGACGAGCACAGCACCGTCGAGGAGCTGTCCGGCGGCAACCAGCAGAAGGTCGTCGTCGGCCGCTGGCTCGCCGAGACCCCGCGGGTCCTCATCCTGGACGAGCCGTTCCGAGGCGTGGACATCGGCGCCCGTCGGGACATCGGCCGCCGGGCCCGCGCGCTCTCCGCCGAGGGCGCGGCCGTCCTCGTCCTGTCCGCCGACGTCGACGAGGTCCTCGAGATCGCCGACCGGGTCGTCGTCCTCGCGGCCGGCGAGATCCACCTCGACGCGTACGGCGAGGACGCGGAACGCGACCGCGTCATCCAGACCATCTCGGCGTCCGTCTGACGCCCCCGCCGACCCTCGCCGAAGGAAGCAGCACCCCCATGACCACCACCCAGAGCACCGAGGCCGTGGCGAAGGCGGCGGTCCCGCCCACGGCCTCCATCGCCGTCCGCGCCCAGAACGCCGTCATCAAGTACGGCTTCATCCTCGTCACGGTCGCGCTCTTCCTGTACTTCGCGCTGAGCGAGGGCTCCTTCCGCGAGTCGGCGACCCTGCTCGACACCCTGCGGTACGTCTCGGTCGCCGCCATCCTCGGCCTCGGCGTCACCCTCACCATGGCCGTCGGCGGAATGGACATGTCCGTCGGCGCGGTCGCCGGCCTCGGTGTCTCCGTCGCCGCCCAGACGATGGTCGTCTTCAACCAGGTCGGCACGGTCGCGATCCTCGCGGTGCTGGCGGCGGGCGCCCTGGCCGGACTCCTCAACGCACTCCTCATCGTCGTCCTGAAGATCCCCGACATGCTGGCCACGCTCGGCACCATGTTCGTGATCCAGGGCAGCAAGCTCATCCTGGTCGACGGCCAGTCGATCACCCCGGGCATGACCATGTCCGACGGATCGACCGCGCCCGGCAGGTTCACCGCCGGCTTCCTGAAGATCGACCGCGGCACGGTCCTCGGTATCCCGATCTCCGTGCTGATCTTCGGCGCGCTCACCGTCGCCGCCTGGGTCTTCCTCGCCCGCACCCGCTGGGGCCGGATCCTGTACGCCATCGGCGCCAACCCCGAGGCCTCCCGCCTTGCCGGCATCCGTGTCGGCGCCTACCGCGCGCTCGCCTACGTCATCTCCGGCGTCCTCGCCTCCGTCGGCGGCCTGATCCTGGCCTCCCGCATCGGCCAGGGCGACGTCTCGGCCGGCACCTCCCAGCTCCTGGAGGCGGTCGCGGTCGCCCTCGTCGGCACCTCCGTCCTCGGCCGGGGGCGCCCCAACGTCTGGGGCACCGCCCTCGGCGCGGTCCTCATCGGCATCATCACCACCGGCCTGACCATCAAGGGCCTGCCGTACTACACCCAGGACGTCGTCGAGGGCGCGGTTCTCATCCTCGCCCTGGTCTTCAGCTTCACCCTGTCCAAGCGCCGCACCGCATAAGGGAGTTCACCGACCATGGGCTACCGCATCCTGGAGACCGACGACATCCCGGCCTACCTGCGCGAGCGGGGCCACTGGGAGAACGTTGACGACATCACCGTCCGCGAGGTGTCCGACGGCAACATCAACCGCGTCTTCCTCGCCTCGAACGCGGATGGCACCCGCGGCCTCGCCCTCAAGCAGGCCCTGCCCTGGGTCCGCGTCGCCGGACCCTCCTGGCCGCTCAGCCCCGACCGCGCCGACGCCGAGGCCCGCGCCTACGAGCAGGTCGCCAAGGTCGCCCCGGACAAGATCCCCGCGATCCACGGCTACGACCCCGAGCACCACGCCCTCGTCATGGAGGACCTCTCCGACCTGGAGGTCCTGCGCACCGCCCTGAACGAGGGCGCCGCCTACGGCCCGCACACCTCCGCCCGCATCGGCGAGTTCGTCGCCCAGCTCTCCTTCGCCACCAGCGACTTCGGCATGACCTCGGCCGATCGCAAGGCCCTCCTCGCCGTCTCCGTCAACCCGGAACTCTGCGAGATCACCGAGGACGTCGTCCTCTCCGAGCCCTACATCGAGCACGAGCACAACCACTGGCTTCCCGAACTGGACGACCTGGCCGCCGGGTTCCGCGCCGACACCCGGCTGCGCACCGAGGTCGCCGACCTCCGCCACACCTTCATGACCGCGGCCCAGGCCCTCCTCCACGGCGACCTGCACACCGGCAGCATCATGGTCGGCACCCGCGACGGCGCCCCGGTGGTGCGGGTCTTCGACCCCGAGTTCTCCTTCGTCGGCCCCGTGGGCTACGACCTCGGCCTGTACTGGGCCAACGCGCTGGCCTCGGAGGAGCGGGCACGGGCCCTCGGCACCCTCTCCGACCACGCCGACCAGCTCCGTCTGTCCTGGGAGGCGTTCGAGTCGGAGTTCCGCCGGCTCTGGCCCACCCGCGTCGACACCTTCTTCGACGACACCTACCTCGACCGCTTCCTGCGCCGCGTCTGGACGGAGTCCCTCGGCTACGCCGGCACCGAACTCGTCCGCCGCGTCATCGGCTTCGCCCACCTCACCGACCTCACGACCCTGCCCGACCCGGCGCCGGCCTCCCGGCGGGCACTGCTCCTGGGCCGCGAACTGATCGTGCGGCGCGCGGAGTTGACGGACGTGGAGGCCGTACGGGCGCTCGTGGAGTCGTAGGCCGCTGTCACTCCGACCCGAACGACCCGAACGACCCGACCGACGCGGATGACTCGAACCAGTTGTTGCCGTCCGCCCAGTGCTTCACCCATCCGGCGAAACCCGCGCCGAAGGGGAGCGCGCCCTCCCCTGTGACCAGCCATATCCGGCCCCGGTGCGGGCCGGTGACGACCAGGTGCCAGTCCATGCCGCAGCCCTCCGTGCCCAGCACCAGCGAGCCGTCGTGGACCACCTGGCCGATGACCGCGTCCGGGTCCTCGTAGGGCCCGTCGTCCTCCTCCCACACCCACCCCTCCGTGAGCGGGAACGGCCTGCCCAGGTGCTGTTCGGCCGCACTCTCGACCAGCCCCACCAGCCCGTACTCCGGCGGCCCCTGCGACGGCCCGCCCGACACCTCCGCCACGAACGTCCGGTACGGCTCCGGCAGCACCACCCCGTGCTTGGCCTCGAACGCGCGCACCGCCTCCCAGCCCAGCGCCGACGCACCGCCGTCGTCGTCCACGGCGAACGCCTCGCGCAGGGCGGCCGGCTCAGCCGGGTCCGCCTGATCGGTGGTCATGCGTCCATGGAAGCACCCGGCACTGACAACGGGGCATGGGCCGCGTCCCCGCCCGCCGCCTCGCCCGCGAGATACGTCTGCAGCCGCACATGACGGAACTCGTAGTAGGCCCCCGACTGCCGCAGCACACCGCGCCGATGGGCGTCGTCCAGGAAGGCCATCAGACGCCACGGCAGCCGCCCGGTCGCCGCGAGCCAGACCCGGGCGACGGTGAAGCGCCCCCACGCGCTCAGCGAGATCGCCGCCGCGCCCAGCGGCAGCCACAACTGGGTGCCGATGTGCGACAGCCCGCCCAGGTCGCCGGGCAGTGCCACCACCGGCACGCACACCAACGCCACGAGCAGCGCCACGACGGCGCCCCGGGTGAAGGACGCCGTCCGGTCGGTGCGCAGCGAGGACTGGGGACCGGTGGCCCGCATGATGTCCGACGGCACACTCAGCGCCCGGTACACCCCGGACACGCACCCTCCGACCACGCCGATCAGCACCCCGGCGGCCAGGAACGGCGGCAGACAGCGCCCCACGATTCCCGACACGGGCGCCTCGGTCAGCCAGGCGCGGGCCGCCTCCGGCAGCACGGACCGCAGGTTCGCCGCGTAGGCCAGTGTCGTCCGGCCCCCGGACGTGCCCAGGCGTACGGCCACCGCGCCGTCCCGGGACTCGAACACCGTGCGCCGGGACACGAATCCGACACAGCGGCGGTCGTGCAGCAGCGGCATCGAGCAGTCGGGCGGTCTCGCCCCCTCGGGGTAGGCGACCGGCCGCGCCCGTCGGCCGGGGAACAGCAGCACGCCCCGCACCGGCAGCCCGGTGACCGCCGTTCTGACCCCGTGCCGTTGGGCGAAGCGCCAGCCGTCGAGCTCCCGGCCCGACAGATCGGTCGTGGCACCGGACTTGAGGACGGTCACGCCGGACGCGGCGAACCCCGCCGCCGTGCACGAGGTGACCCCGATCAGCAGGGCGGCGGCGGTGCCCCGGACCGCGCCCGTCGCGAAGCGCCCCGCGACCCGTCCGGCGCGCGGCGGCGCCCCGCCGGCCTCCTCGGCCCGCCGGCCGCCGCTCACCAGCAGGGCCACCCCCGCCCCCGCACCGGTGATGCCCATCAGCAGGGTCCAGGGGTCGCCGGACCGGCCCAGCAGCGCGCTGCCCGCCGCCCCGGTCCCGGCCAGCAGCAGTGCCGTGCCGCAGACCCGGGCCGCCACCCGACCCGCCGCACCGCTCCAGGGCAGTCCGAGCGGCGCCGGCCGCCGGGGCAGCCCCGCGATGCCGAAGAACAGGGTGAAGAGCAGGGAGAAGAGACAGCCGCCGAGCAGATCGGGCAGCCAGCCGTCGGTCACCCCGCCGAACCGGAAGCCGAAGCGCAGGTCGTCGGCGGCGGCGAAGCCCGCCCACAGCACGGTGCTCACCGTCACCGTCACCACCGTCTGCCGGGCCCCCAGACGCCGGTCCGGCCGCCCGCCGCCCGCCGGCAGCAGGTACATCACCCCGAAGGCGAACCCCAGCGTCTGCCCCACCAGCGTGGCGACCAGGGAGAGGGCGTCCTCCACGCCCGACAGGTCCCGCACGGCACGCGCCAGGGCGACGGGCAGCAGCAGCGCGGACAGCACCGTCAGCGACACCAGCCCCGGCGCGTACATCCGCAGGGCGCGCGGCAGCAGCGCCTCCAGTTCCCACCACGCCAGCCGGCGGGTGCCGCGCCGGTGCAACTCGCCCGCCAGCAGGGTCAGCCGGCGCACCGCGTCCGCCGTCGCCCGTGGCCCGGCATCCGTGAACGCGGCGGGCACGAACGCGCCCAGCAGGTGTTCCTCGACGGCGTCGACCGTCGGGAAGCGCACGGGATCCAGCAGCTCCGACGGGTCCCGCGAGGTGTCGCTGTAGACCGCGCGGGCCAGCGCCACCATCAGCGGGGTGGCGAGCGCCCCCGTCAGCGGATGCCCGGGGCGGTCCACGAGTTCCCGCAGCACCGGTGTCCAGACCGTGCCGGGCTCGCCGTCGGCCGGGTGCAGGGGCCGTGCCGTGCGCTCCAGATGGGCCGCCGCCTGCGGAAGGTCGAGCGGGAGGAGCCGGACCACCTCGGCGGCGGTGAGGACGTCGCCCTCCGCCACGGCGCTCGCCCACGCGTCGGTGCGGCTGGTCAGCAGCAGCGGCAGATCGTCGTCGAGTTCTGCGTTGATGACCCGTACGGCCTCCCCGTAGGAGTGCCGGGCCAGTTCGTCGAAGCCGTCCAGGACCGGCTCGACCAGCCCGGCGTCGAGCAGCGCGCGGGCCAGCGTGTGCCGGTCGTCGGCCGGCCCGGCCAGCGGGTGGTAGTCGGCGGCCAGCCGCTGCGCCAGCCAGTCGCGCAGCCCGCAGCCGCGCGGATCCCAGCCCGCCAGCGGGAAGATCACCGGCACCGGCCCGCCCGGCTGCCGTGCGGCCAGCCGGTCGAGCACGAACCGCACCGCCAGCACGCTCTTGCCCGAACCCGGGCCGCCGAGCACCACCAGACGCCGTCCGGACCTCGCGGCGAACCATCCGGCGACATCCTCGATCCGGCAGTCGCGGGGCGCGGGCAGCAGGGGCCGCCGGACGTTCTGCGGGTGGTCGGCGAGCCGTTCGTCGGCGGCCTTCCAGCGCACATCGAGCGGTACCGGGTCCCGCAGCCGCCGCAACCGGGCCTCGGCCGCCCACTCCTCCCGTACGGCCTCGGCCAGCCCGTCGGCGGCCCGCCGGCGTTCCCGGTCGGGCGAGTGCGGGACGGAGCCGGCGTCCCCGCGCAGTACGTCGGCCACCAGCGCCACGACCGACACGAACGCGCCGATCGCCGAGACCAGCACGCCCGCGGTGGCGGTGTTGTCCCACGAGAACCGCAGTACGCCGGCCAGGACCACGAGCGCCGCCGCGCACACGGCGTATCCCAGACGCCGCCGCACCCGGGGGCTGTGCCGTCCGCCTTGCATAGGAACGCTCCGCCGTGTCGCTGTGCCCAGGTCACCCGTTCTATCGGCCGAAACAGTGACAAACCTGCTGTTCGACATACGTATGGGGGAGCGCGCGGGGGTCTTCGTGGGGGCGTATCGAAGCAAACGCGCGCGTAGGGGGCGGCTCCCCCGACGGGAGCCGCCCCCTGCGCAAGGCGCGACTACTTCTTGTCGAGCAGGTCCTGGACCTTCGCGCGGACGTCGTCCGTGGCCAGCCCGCGGATCGTCAGTGTCGTACGGCGGCGCAGCACGTCGTCCGCCGTCTCGGCCCACTCGTTGTCGCGGGCGTAGACGACCTGCGCCCAGATCTCCGGGGCGTCGGGGTGCACGCGCTCGCGCAACTCGGGGTTGTCGTTGGCCAGCCGGGCGATGTCGAAGGCCAGCGAGCCGTAGTGGGTGGCCAGGTGCTTGGCGGTGTCGGCGGCCATCCGCGGACCGGGCGCCGGGTTGTCGACCAGCAGCCGGTGCGCGACCGCGCGCGGGTTGGCGACACCGGGCAGCGGCAGCTTCTTCGGCAGCGAGGAGACCGGCTCGAAGTCGTCGCCCAGCGGGTGGCCCGGCAGCGCCTCCAGCTTCTGCATGACCGTACGGCCGATGTGGCGGAAGGTGGTCCACTTGCCGCCGGCGACGGACAGCATGCCGCCCCGGCCCTCCGTCACCACGGTCTCGCGCTTGGCCTTCGCCGTGTCACCGGGACCGCCCGGCAGCACGCGCAGCCCCGCGAACGCGTAAGTGATGAGGTCACGGGAGAGCTGCTGGTCACGGACGGAGAACGCGGCCTCGTCGAGGATCTGCGCCGTGTCCTTCTCGGTGACGGCGACGTCCGCCGGGTCGCCCTCGAACTCCTCGTCGGTGGTGCCGAGGAGCAGCATGTCCTCCCAGGGCAGGGCGAAGGTGATCCGGTACTTGTCGATGGGGGTGGCCAGGGCGGCCTTCCACGGCGAGGTCCGCTTCAGGACCAGGTGCGCGCCCTTCGACAGCCGTATCGACGGCGCCGCGTTCGGGTCCTCCAGCTTCCGCAGGTGGTCGACCCACGGGCCGGTCGCGTTCAGGACGAGACGGGCGTCGACGCCGAACTCCTCGCCGGAGACACGGTCCCTCAGGTCCGCGCCGGTGACCCGGCCGCGGGTGAAGCGCAGACCGGTGACCTCGGCGTGGTTGAGGACGACCGCGCCCGACTCGACGGCGGCGCGGACCGTCATCAGCGCCATCCGCGCGTCGTTCATCTGGTCGTCGCCGTACACGGCCACGGCCTTGAGGTTCTGGGTGCGCAGTTCGGGCACGTCCTGCGCGGCCTTCGCAGGCGACAGCAGATGCCCGACGCCGTCGCCGAAGGCCGACAGCGCGGAGTAGGCGAACACGCCCGCCCCGAGCTTCGCCGCGCCGTGCGGCCCGCCCTTGTACACGGGGAGGTAGAAGGTGAGCGGGTTCGCCAGGTGGGGGGCCACCTGGCGGGAGACCGCACGACGCTCGAAGTGGTTCTCCGCGACCAGCTTCACCGCGCCGGTCTGCAGATAGCGCAGACCGCCGTGGAGGAGCTTGGAGGAGGCGGAGGAGGTGGCGCCGGCGAAGTCGCCGGCGTCGACCAGGGCCACCCTGAGGCCGGACTGCGCGGCGTGCCAGGCGGTGGAGATGCCCAGGATGCCGCCGCCGATCACGAGAAGGTCGTACGACGCCTTGGAAAGCTGCTCCCGGGTCTCGGCGCGGCTCGGGAGCGAGCCGGAGGCCGGGTGCGTACCGAGGGCAGGCACGGACTGCAGGGTGGACTGACTGGTCATGTCGGGTTCTTACTCCTCATCAGAGCTGTGAGCTTCGGGGGGCGCTCGTCAGCTCTCGTCCTCGAGCCAGCCCATGGTCCGCTCGACGGCCTTGAGCCAGCTCTTGTACTCACGGTCGCGGGCGTCCGCGTCCATGCGGGGGGTCCACTCGGCGGCCCGCCGCCAGTTGGCGCGCAGGTCGTCGGTGCTGGTCCAGAAGCCGACGGCGAGACCGGCGGCGTAGGCGGCGCCGAGGCAGGTGGTCTCGGCGACCATCGGACGCACCACGGGGGCGTCCAGGAAGTCCGAGAGCGTCTGCATCAGCAGGTTGTTGGAGGTCATGCCGCCGTCGACCTTGAGGGCCGAGAGCTCGACGCCCGAGTCCTTGGTCATGGCGTCCGTGATCTCACGGGTCTGCCAGGCGGTGGCCTCCAGCACGGCGCGCGCGAGGTGCGCCTTGGTGACGTACCGGGTGAGGCCGGCGATCACACCGCGGGCGTCGGAGCGCCAGTACGGGGCGAACAGACCGGAGAAGGCCGGCACGAAGTAGGCGCCGCCGTTGTCCTCGACCGAGAGCGCGAGGGTCTCGATCTCGGCGGCGGTGGAGATCAGGCCCATCTGATCGCGCATCCACTGCACCAGCGAACCGGTGACGGCGATCGAGCCCTCCAGGGCGTAGACCGGCTTGTCGTCGCCGATCCGGTAGCCGACGGTGGTCAGCAGGCCCGAGTAGGAGTTGATGATCTTCTCACCGGTGTTCATCAGCATGAACGTGCCGGTGCCGTAGGTGGACTTGGCCTCGCCCTCGGCGAAACAGGTCTGGCCGAACAGGGCCGCCTGCTGGTCGCCGAGCGCGGAGGCGACCGGGATGCCGCCGAGCAGCTCGCCGAGACGGCCGCCGGTGACCTCGCCGTAGATCTCGGCGGAGGAGCGGATCTCGGGCAGCATCGACAGCGGGACGCCGATGGACTCGGCGATCTTCTCGTCCCACTCCAGGGTGTGCAGGTTCATCAGCATGGTGCGGGAGGCGTTGGTGACGTCGGTGTAGTGCTTGCCGCCGTCGACACCGCCCGTCAGGTTCCAGATGACCCAGCTGTCCATGGTGCCGAAGAGGATGTCGCCCGCCTCGGCGCGCTCGCGCAGGCCCTCGACGTTGTCGAGCAGCCAGCGGGCCTTGGGGCCGGCGAAGTAGGAGGCCAGCGGCAGTCCGGTCTCTCGGCGGAAGCGGTCCTGGCCGACGTTGCGGCCGAGTTCACGGCAGAGGGCGTCGGTGCGGGTGTCCTGCCAGACGATGGCGTTGTGGACGGGCTGACCGGTGTTCCTGTCCCAGAGGAGCGTGGTCTCGCGCTGGTTGGTGATGCCGATGGCCTTGATGTCGTCGCGGGTGATCCCGGCCTTCTCGATGGCTCCGGCGACGACCTCCTCGACGTTGGTCCAGATCTCGTTGGCGTCGTGCTCGACCCAGCCCGGCTTGGGGAAGATCTGCTCGTGTTCCTTCTGGTCGACGGAGACGATCCGGCCGTCGCGGTCGAAGACGATGCAGCGGGAGGAGGTGGTGCCCTGGTCGATGGCTGCGATGAAGGGGCCGGCCGTGTGGGCGTCGGTCACTGTGTGCTCCTGGAGTTCCGTGGGTGGGCGCTGGCTGTTACGGCGCTGGTGGCTCTGCGTGAGGCTGGTGCGTTCCGCGGTGCGGCCGGTTGCACTCAAGCAAAAGCGACGTTGTAGATGCCCGCAGCGATGGCGCCGCCGATCAGCGGACCGACCACCGGGATCCAGGCGTAGCTCCAGTCGGAGCCACCCTTGTTGGGCAGGGGCAGGAGGGCGTGCACGATGCGCGGACCGAGGTCACGGGCCGGGTTGATCGCGTAACCGGTCGGCCCGCCGAGGGACAGACCGATGGAGACGACCACGAGCGCGGTGATCAGGGCGCCCAGGTTTCCGAGGCCGTTGCCCTTGTCGTTGAGGCCCTGGGTGAGGATGGCGAGGACGAGGACGACGGTGCCGATGATCTCCGTGGCGAGGTTCTGCCAGGCGACCCGGACCTCCGGGCCGGTGGAGAAGATGCCGAGAACCGGGCCCGCGCCCTTCTCCTGCGCCTCGACCGCCTTGGCGGCGGTGGCCTGCGCACCGGGACCGCCGACGATCTCCCGGTCGGTGAGGTGCGCCTGGAACTGGCCGTAGTAGGCGACCCAGACCAGGGTCGCGCCGATCATGGCGCCGAGCAGCTGGCCGCCCCAGTAGACCGGGACGTTGCTCCAGTCGTCGTCCTTGATCGCGAGGGCGAGCGTCACGGCCGGGTTGAGGTGGGCCCCGGACAGTGGCGCCGAGGTGTAGACGGCCGTGAGCACGGCGAAGCCCCACCCGAAGGTGATGGCGAGCCACCCGGCGTTGCGGGCCTTGGAGGCCTTCAGCGTGACGGCGGCACAGACACCGCCGCCGAGCAGGATGAGTATGGCGGTACCTATGGTCTCGCCGATGAAGATGTCGGAGCTGGACACCCGCGACTCCTTTGTCCTTCGTCCAGGGAAGCCGTTCTCCCCGGGTCCCTCCGGGGGTCTGGCGCGCCCTCGGGGGTGAGAGCGATATCGATCCTGGCCTTGTCACACTCTAGCGCGTATTGCCGGTAGGTGTTCGACAATGCCGACCGATGGACGGGAGTCTTGCTCCGGGGTTACGTGTGCGTCAAGAGTTCGGTTGTCGAAAACGCGATCGTTACGGATCGCTGCGGAGAATGTCCTGGTGGACGCGTTCCTGCGGGCATGCCGGAGACCGGGACGCCGTACGGCGCCCCGGTCGGCTCGGGTTGCTCAGAACCGCCCGGCGCCCAGGTCCCGCGACACCGCGCGGGCGCAGTCCCGCACCGCCGCGATCAGGTCGGGGCGCAGCTCGCCGTCCCGCGCCAGCCGCTCCACCGCGCCGGTGATGCCGACCGCCCCCACCGGCATGCGCCGCCGGTCGTGGATGGGCGCGGCGATCGAGGCGACACCCTCCCAGGTCTCCTCGACGTCGGCCGCGTACCCACGCGCGCGTGTGACGTCGAGGATGTGCTCGAAGTCGGCCGCCTCGAACACCGTGCGGTCCGTGAAGGGCTTGCGGTCCGCCTCCAGTGCCTCGCTGTGCGCGACCGGGTCGTAGGCCGACAGCACCTTGCCCAGAGCCGTGGAGTGCAGCGGCTGCATGGCCCCGATCTCCAGCACCTGCCGGCTGTCGTCGGGCCGGAAGACGTGGTGCACGATCAGCACGCCCTGCTGGTGCAGCACGCCCAGATGGACGCTCTCACCGCTGGAGCGCGCCAGGTCGTCCGTCCACACCAGGGCACGCGCGCGCAGCTCGTGCACGTCCAGGTAGGTGGTGCCCAGGCGCAGCAGCTCCGCACCCAGCTGGTAGCGACCCGAGGGTTCGTCCTGCTCGACGAAGCCCTCGTGCTGGAGGGTGCGCAGGATCCCGTGCGCGGTGCCCTTGGCCAGGCCCAGCGACGAGGCGATGTCCGACAGGCCCAGCCGCCGCTCGCCGCCCGAGAGCAGCCGCAGCATCGCGGCCGCCCGTTCGACCGACTGGATGTTCCGTGCCATCGCCGTCCCGCCTCCGTCCCCTTCGACCGTCAACGAGCGGTGTGCGCCACCGTCGTTCGGCAATGTCGAACACTACCGGTCCATGCCGACCTCCCGCCAATGGTCGGTCGACACCTGTTACGTCTCCCGTCGCCCGGGAGTGACGCCGTGGCAGTGTGCCCGTGGCCGCCGCCTGCGGGCCGAAACCTCGTCCGTCCCGTGGACGCCCTGACCATAAAGCCCCCGTCCCGGCTACCCTGACGGCGTGCGTACTCCTCGGGAAGCCGTTCGGCACGCATCCTGAGGCAGACGCAAAGCCGACAGCCGTCGCATCCGAGGGAGCCCTTTCATGGCCTCTGTGCCGCCGACCCCTTCCGCCGACAGCCGGACCCGTGTGTCCGAGCTCCGCCAGGCCCTGGCCACCCGTGTGGTGGTCGCCGACGGGGCCATGGGCACCATGCTCCAGGCCCAGGAGCCCACCCTCGAGGACTTCGAGAACCTCGAGGGCTGCAACGAGATCCTCAACGTCACCCGCCCGGACATCGTCCGTTCGGTCCACGAGGAGTACTTCGACGCGGGCGTGGACTGCGTCGAGACCAACACGTTCGGCGCAAACCACTCCGCCATGGGCGAGTACGACATCGCCGACCGCGTCTTCGAGCTGTCGGAGGCCGGCGCCCGCATCGCCCGCGAGACCGCCGACACTTTCGGAGCCCGCGACGGACGGCAGCGGTGGGTGCTCGGCTCCATCGGCCCTGGCACCAAGCTGCCCACTCTCGGCCACATCGGCTACGGCACGCTGCGCGACGGCTTCCAGGCCAATGCCGAGGGCCTGCTCGCCGGCGGCGCCGACGCCCTGATCGTGGAGACCACCCAGGATCTCCTGCAGACGAAGTCGTCGATCCTGGGCGCACGGCGCGCCATGGAGGCGACCGGCACCGAGGTGCCCCTGCTGGTGTCCCTGGCCTTCGAGACGACCGGCACCATGCTGCTGGGTTCGGAGATCGGCGCCGCGCTGACCGCGCTGGAGCCCCTGGGCGTCGACATGATCGGCCTGAACTGTTCGACCGGCCCCGCCGAGATGAGCGAGCACCTGCGCTATCTCGCCCGGCACTCGCGCACCCCTCTGCTGTGCATGCCGAACGCCGGACTGCCGATCCTCACCAAGGACGGCGCCCACTTCCCGCTCGACCCGGAGGGCCTGGCCGACGCCCAGGAGACCTTCGTACGCGACTACGGGCTGAACCTCATCGGCGGCTGCTGCGGCACCACCCCCGAGCATCTGCGGCAGCTCGTGGAGCGCCTGCGCGGGGCCGAGCCCGTCGAGCGCAGCCCCGAGCCCGAACCGGGCGCCGCCTCCCTCTACCAGACCGTCCCCTTCCGCCAGGACACCTCCTACCTGGCGATCGGCGAGCGAACCAACGCCAACGGCTCCAAGAAGTTCCGCGAGGCCATGCTGGAGGCCCGCTGGGACGACTGCGTGGAGATGGCCCGCGACCAGATCCGCGAGGGTGCGCACCTGCTGGACCTGTGCGTGGACTACGTCGGCCGCGACGGCGTCGCCGACATGGAGGAACTGGCCGGCCGCTTCGCCACCGCCTCCACCCTGCCGATCGTCCTGGACTCCACCGAGGTCGAGGTCATCCGGGCCGGCCTGGAGAAGCTCGGCGGCCGTGCGGTGATCAACTCCGTGAACTACGAGGACGGCGACGGCCCCGAGTCCCGCTTCGCCAAGGTCACCCGGCTGGCCCAGGAGCACGGCGCCGCGCTGATCGCCCTCACCATCGACGAGGAGGGACAGGCCCGCACCCCCGAGAAGAAGGTCGAGATCGCCGAACGGCTCATCGACGACCTCACCGGGAACTGGGGCATCCGCGAGGAGGACATCCTCATCGACACCCTGACCTTCACCATCTGCACCGGTCAGGAGGAGTCCCGGGGCGACGGCGTCGCCACCATCGAGGCCATCCGCGAGCTCAAGCGCCGCCACCCCGACGTGCAGACCACCCTCGGCCTGTCCAACATCTCCTTCGGCCTCAACCCGGCCGCCCGGATCCTGCTGAACTCAGTCTTCCTCGACGAGTGCGTCAAGGCGGGCCTGGACTCCGCCATCGTCCACGCCTCGAAGATCCTGCCGATCGCCCGCTTCAGCGAGGAGGAGGTGAAGACCGCCCTCGACCTCATCCACGACCGGCGCTCCGAGGGCTACGACCCCCTCCAGAAGCTGATGGCCCTCTTCGAGGGCGCCACGACGAAGTCCCTCAAGGCCGGCAGGGCCGAGGAACTCGCCGCGCTGCCCCTGGACGAGCGCCTCAAGCGCCGCATCATCGACGGCGAGAAGAACGGCCTCGAAAGGGACCTGGACGAGGCCCTCCAGGACCGCCCGGCGCTCGACATCGTCAACGAGACCCTCCTGGACGGCATGAAGGTCGTCGGTGAACTGTTCGGTTCCGGCCAGATGCAGCTGCCGTTCGTCCTGCAGTCCGCCGAGGTCATGAAGACGGCCGTCGCCCACCTCGAACCGCACATGGAGAAGTCCGACACCGAGGGCAAGGGCACCATCGTCCTCGCGACCGTGCGCGGCGACGTCCACGACATCGGCAAGAACCTCGTCGACATCATCCTGTCCAACAACGGCTACAACGTCGTCAACCTCGGCATCAAGCAGCCGGTCTCCGCGATCCTCGACGCCGCCGAGGAGCACCGCGCCGACGTCATCGGCATGTCCGGGCTCCTGGTCAAGTCCACGGTGATCATGAAGGAGAACCTGCAGGAGCTCAACCAGCGCGGCCTCGCCGCCGACTACCCGGTCATCCTCGGCGGCGCCGCCCTCACGCGCGCGTACGTCGAGCAGGACCTGCACGAGGTCTACGAGGGCGAGGTCCGCTACGCCCGCGACGCCTTCGAGGGGCTGCGCCTGATGGACGCCCTCATCGGCGTCAAGCGGGGCGTGCCCGGCGCCAAACTGCCCGAGCTGAAGCAGCGTCGGGTCCGGGCGGCCGCCGCGACCGCGGAGGTCGAGGAGCGCCCGGCGGAGGGCAACGTCCGCTCCGACGTCGCCATCGACAACCCCGTCCCCGAGCCGCCGTTCTGGGGCACCCGCGTCATCAAGGGCATCCAGCTCAAGGAGTACGCGACCTGGCTGGACGAGGGCGCCCTGTTCAAGGGCCAGTGGGGCCTGAAGCAGGCCCGCACCGGCGACGGGCCGACGTACGAGGAACTCGTCGAGACCGAGGGCCGCCCGCGTCTGCGCGGCCTGCTGGACAAACTCCAGACCGAGAACCTGCTCGAAGCCGCCGTGGTCTACGGCTACTTCCCCTGTGTGTCCAAGGACGACGACCTGATCCTCCTGGACGAGCACGGCAACGAGCGCACCCGCTTCACCTTCCCGCGCCAGCGCCGCGGCCGTCGGCTGTGCCTGGCGGACTTCTTCCGCCCGCAGGAGTCGGGCGAGACCGACGTCGTCGGCCTTCAGGTCGTCACCGTCGGCTCCCGCATCGGCGAGGAGACCGCGAAGCTGTTCGCCTCCGACTCCTACCGTGACTACCTCGAACTGCACGGTCTGTCCGTGCAGTTGGCGGAGGCGCTCGCCGAGTACTGGCACGCACGCGTGCGCTCCGAACTCGGCTTCGCCGGCGAGGACCCCGCGGACGTCGAGGACATGTTCGCCCTGAAGTACCGGGGCGCCCGCTTCTCCCTCGGTTACGGCGCCTGTCCCAACCTCGAGGACCGTGCCAAGATCGCCGAACTGCTGCAGCCCGAGCGGATCGGCGTCCAGCTGTCCGAGGAGTTCCAGCTCCACCCCGAGCAGTCCACGGACGCCATCGTCATCCACCACCCCGAGGCGAAGTACTTCAACGCACGGTGACCCGCGCGCGGTGACGGTCGTGCCACTGCTGTCGTGCCACTGAGCACACTGATCCGATAAGCCGTACACTGGTCGGTCCACTGCAGGCCGGTTCCCCCGTGGGAACCGGCCTGCTCGTCCCTCAAAGGAGGTACGTGGATGACCAGCACGGTTCCCGCGCCATTCACCCGCACGGCCGAGGGCTCCGCCCTCCAGGCGGTGCTCCTCGACATGGACGGCACCCTGGTGGACACCGAGGGCTTCTGGTGGGACGTCGAGGTGGAGATCTTCGCCGGTCTCGGCCACACCCTCGACGACTCCTGGCGCCATGTCGTGGTCGGCGGCCCGATGAGCCGCAGTGCCGGGTTCCTGATCGAGGCGACCGGGGCGAACATCACCTTCGCCGAACTCTCCGTCCTGCTCAACGAGGGCTTCGAGGACCGCATCACGCGCGCTCTGCCGCTGATGCCGGGAACGGCCCGGCTGCTCGCCGAACTGGCCGAGCAGGAGGTCCCCACGGCCCTCGTCTCCGCCTCCCACCGGCGCATCATCGACCGGGTCCTCACCGCGCTCGGCCCCGAGTACTTCCGCCTCACGGTGGCCGGGGACGAGGTGCCGCGCACCAAGCCCTTCCCCGACCCCTACCTCTTCGCCGCCGCCGGGCTCGGTGTGGATCCGGCCAGATGCGCCGTCGTCGAGGACACCGCGACCGGGGTCGCGGCGGCCGAGGCGGCGGGCTGTCATGTCGTGGCGGTGCCCTCCCTGGCTCCCATCCAGGAGGCCGCGCGGCGTACCGTGGTGTCCTCGCTGGAACACGTCGACCTGGCATTTCTGCGCGGTCTCATGCCACTCTGACAGCGCTCCGATGATCGCCCGCCTGATCGTTCGTGACTGGCCGACGACGGAAATGCGGGATGCGTTCACCCAGCGTGTACCGTCGATAACCAGGAATTCGATAGGTATGCGCAAATCGGAATTCCGATCTTCGCGGAGGATGGAATTCCGCACTCGGCGACCCCTCGTGGGCGTGTGAGGTTCCCCATGCCACAGGGGGTCGACAGGGGGCCTCTGATGTGCCCGGATGCCCGGATCCGGGCCGTCCGTCATGTCTTTGTGTCCCGATTGGTGGGCGGCTGCACGAATCCTTCCGGCGGCGATTTTTCCGTGCGTTCGCGGCCGGTTCCGCTGCGTGATGGGGTTTCAACTCCGGTTGTCGCGAACCCCGGTGCCGGTCCGGACTAATCTCGTGGAGAGAACATCACCCCTAACCCGTGGACCCGCCGCGACAACCTTGCATGCCGGGTACACGGACTCGACAGCTGTGGAGAAACTCGAGCATGAACCGCAAGACTTTGGTGCTGCCGGCCGTGGTCGGTCTGCTCGCGCCCGTACTCGCCGCCTGCGGTGGGGCCGACAGCGGCAGCGGCAGTGGCGACGCCATCGTCGTCGGTACCACCGACCGGTTCACCGCCACCAAGGACGTCCCGGCCCCGTTCGACCCGGCCTACGCCTACGACGTCGGCACCTGGAACGTCCTGCGCCAGACGGTGCAGACCCTGATGATCGTGCCCAAGGGCGACGGCGAGCCCGTCCCCGAGGCGGCCAAGTCCTGCGGTTTCACCGACAGCGGCAACGAGCGCTACGCCTGCAAGCTGCGCGACGGTCTGAAGTTCTCCAACGGGGACGCCGTCACCGCCGAGGACGTCAAGTTCTCCATCGACCGCGCCCGCGCCATCAAGGCCGACTCCGGCGTCTTCGCCCTGCTGTCGACCATCGACACCGTCGAAACGCAGGGTGACAACGAAGTCATTTTCCACCTCAAGACCGCCGACGCCACGTTTCCCTCCAAGTTGTCGACCCCGGTCGCCGGCATCGTCAACCCCGACGACTACGACAAGGGCAAGCTGCGCGACGGCTTCTCGATCGACGGCTCCGGCCCGTACACCATCAAGGCCGAGACCGACGGCGACACCGTCACCAAGGCCGTGTTCACCAAGAACCCCAACTACAAGGGGACGCTGGAGGTGAACAACGGCGAGGTCGACATGGTGTCCTTCGAGGACGCCGACGCCATGGGCACCGCCCTCAAGAAGGGCGACATCGACCTGATGACCCGCACCATGTCGCCGGAGCAGATAGACAAGCTCTCCAACGACGCCGGCACGGACATCAACCTGGTCGAGCTGCCCGGCCTCGAGATCCGCTACCTGGCCTTCAACACCGACGCCCCCGAGGTGAAGACCAAGGCCGTGCGCCAGGCGATGGCCCAGGTCATCGACCGCGACCAGCTGGTCGCCGAGGTCTACGGCTCCCAGGCCGAGCCCCTCTACTCGCTGGTGCCGGCCACCATCACGGGCCACTCCAACGCGTTCGTCAACCGCTACAGCGAGCCGAGCGCCACCAAGGCCAAGGCCCTGCTGGAGGCGGCGAACATCACCACCCCGGTGAAGCTGACCCTGAACTACACGACCGACCACTACGGTTCGGCCACCAAGCAGGAGTTCGAGGTCCTGAAGAAGCAGCTCGACGCCAGCGGACTGTTCGACGTCACCATCAAGGGCGCCGCCTGGGACACGTTCGTCCCGGCCGAGCGCAAGGGCGACTACGCCGTGTACGGCATGGGCTGGTTCCCCGACTTCCCCGACCCGGACAGCTTCATCGCGCCGTTCCTCGACAAGGACAACTTCCTCAACTCCCCGTACAACAACGCCGACATCATCACCAACCTGATCCCGCAGTCCCGCCGGCTGGCCGACCGCGTCAGCGCCGACTCGGTCCTGACGGAGATTCAGGACATCGTCGCCGACGACGCGCCGATCATCCCGCTGTGGCAGGGCAAGCAGTATGTCGCCGCCAACAACGACGTCACGGGCACGGCATACGTCCTCAACTCCTCGGCGTCGCTTCAGCTGTGGGAGCTCGGCCGCGGCTCGAGCAACTGACCGACCGCAGCGGCTGCGCGAGCTCTCGCAGTCCGGTGATACGTTTTTTTGGCCGGGGCCCGGGACGACGGTCCCGGTGGAACGAGCCCCGAAGACAAGGTTTTTTGTGAACATGCGTAACCAGTGGCCAGTTCTGCCCATCATGGCGGGACTGGCCTCCGGCCTGTTGACCGGCTGCGGCTCCCAGACCGGGGGACCGGGCGGCGACGGCTCCTCCATGGTGCTCGGGATGTCGGACGACGTCCTCGCCACGGACCCGGCCTCCGGCTACGATCCCGGATCCTGGATGTTGTTCAACAACGTCTTCCAGTCGCTGCTCAGCTTCCCCAAGGGCGGCACCGAACCCGAGCCCGACGCGGCGAAGGAGTGCTCCTTCACCGACACCCGGGCCAAGGTCTACCGGTGCACCCTCAAGGACGGCCTGAAGTTCAGCAACGGCGACGCGCTCACCTCCGAGGACGTCAAGTTCTCCTTCGACCGCATGCTGAAGATCAACGACGACTCCGGCCCGGCGATCATGTTCCCCATGCTCGACAAGGTCGAGACCCCGGACGCCGAAACCGTCGTCTTCCGGCTGAAGGTCTCCGACGCCACCTTCCCCAGCAAGATCGCCTCCGGTGCCGGCTCCATCGTCGACCACCGGGAGTACGCCCCCGACGACCTGCGCGAGGACGGCGGAGCCGTCGGTTCCGGCCCCTACCGGCTCGACTCCTTCGGCGACGACGAGGCCGTCTTCACCGTCAACGAGAACTACCGGGGCAGCGCCGACACCCCCCAGAACACCGGCGTCATCCTCAGGTTCTTCGGCGGCGACCAGAAGGCCCTGAAGAAGGCCCTCGTCTCCGGCGACATCGACCTCGCCTACCGCGGCCTCACCGCCACCGACATCGCCGACATCGACGAGAGCACGAACGACTCCGGCCCCGAGGTCGTCGAGGGCAGCAGCGCCGAGGTCCAGCACCTCGTCTTCAACACCGCCGACCCCGTCGCCGGAAGGCTCGGCGTCCGCAAGGCCATCGCCTACCTGGTCGACCGCGAGGCGCTCGTCAGGGACGTCTACCAGGGCACCGCCGACCCGCTGTACTCGATCGTCCCGGCCGGCATAGCGGGCCACAGCACCGCCTTCTTCGACCAGTACGGCTCCAGCCCCTCCCGCACCGAGGCCGCCGCCGCGCTCCAGGCCGAGGGCATCACCGGCAGGGTCAAGCTCACCCTCTGGTCCACCCCGACCCGCTACGGCCCCGCCACCGACCAGGAACTCAAGGCCATCGCCGCCCAGTTGAACGCCAGCGGCCTGTTCACCGCCGACGTCAAGTCCGTCGCCTACGGCCAGTACGAGAAGGACATCGCCGCCGGCAAGTACGGCGTCTACGTCAAGGGCTGGGTGCCCGACTACCCCGACGCCGACAACTTCACCGCGCCCTTCTTCGGCGACGGAAACGTCCTCGGCAACAACTACACCAACACCGCCATCACCGGCACGCTCATCCCGCGCACCGCCGCCCAGAGCGACCGCTCCGCCACCGACAAGGACTACGCCCGGATCCAGGAGATCGTCGCCCAGGAACTGCCCGTCCTCCCCATCTGGCAGGCCAAGCAGTACGCCGTCGTCGGCGAGCACGTCTACGGCGTGGAGAACTGCCTGGACGCCTCCACGGTGTTCCGCTTCTGGGAACTCAGCAAGGACTGAGACCCGTGTGCGGAAGCGGAAGGGGCGCCCCAGCCTGGGGGCGCCCCTTCGCCGCCTACTGCGCGCCGGGGCGCACCAGACCGCTCTCGTACGCGTACACCGCCGCCTGCACCCGGTCCCGCAGCCCCAGCTTCGTCAGCACATGCCCCACATGCGTCTTCACCGTGGTCTCGCTGACGAACAGGTCGGCAGCGATCTCCGCGTTCGACAGACCCCGCGCCACCAGCTTCAGTACCTCCACCTCACGGTCCGTCAGCGTGTGCAGCGTGTCCGGCAGCGGCTCGTCGCCCGACGGCAGATGCGTCGCGTACTTGTCCAGCAGCCGCCGCGTGATGCTCGGCGCCAGCATCGCCTCACCCGCCGCCACCACCCGGATCGCCTGCACCAGCTCATTGGCGGGCGCGTCCTTCAGCAGGAACCCGCTCGCACCGGCCCGCAGCGCCTCCACCACGTACTCGTCGAGATCGAAGGTCGTCAGCACCAGCACCTTCGCCGGACCGTCCCGACCCGGACCGGTGATCTGCCGGGTCGCCTCCACCCCGTCCATCCGAGGCATCCGGATGTCCATGAGCACCACATCGGGCTGCAGCGCCCGCACCTGGTCGAGGGCCTGAAGACCGTCCCCGGCCTCACCGACGACCGCGATGTCCTGCTCGGCCTCCAGGATCATCCGGAAGCCGGTGCGCAGCAGGGGCTGGTCGTCGACCAGTAGGACACGGATGGCCACGTAAGTCTCCTTAGCTAGTCCGGCCCCATTCTGCCCTGCGCCCCACCCTCCGACTCCGCCGCCCTCACCGGCAGCTACTGCGTCTCCCGGGGGACGCTGCGCTCGACTGCGGCTGCGCCGAGGGCCGGACCCCCGGCCGAAGACGGGTCCGCCGCCCTCACCGGCAACGGATACGGCGGGGGAGTACCGCCGAACTCCGGACAGTGCGCCTGGTGATCGCACCAGCCGCACAGCTTCGTCGGCCGCGGCCGCCAGTCACCCGTCTCCGTCGCCGCCCGGATCGCCTCCCACAGCGCCAGCAGCCGGCGCTCCACCCGCTCCAGATCGGCGAGGTCCGGGTCGTACGTCAGCACGTCACCACTGCCGAGGTAGACCAGCTGGAGCCGGCGCGGCAGCACGTTCTTCAGGCGCCACACCACCAGCGCGTAGAACTTCATCTGGAACAGGGCGCCGTCGGCGTACTCCGCCCGGGGCGCCTTGCCCGTCTTGTAGTCGACGATCCGCACCTCGCCGGTCGGCGCCACGTCGACCCGGTCGATGATCCCGCGCAGCCGCAGCCCCGAATCCAGCTCCGTCTCCACGAACAGCTCCCGCTCGGCCGGCTCCAGCCGCGTCGGGTCCTCCAGCGTGAACCAGCGCTCCACCAGCTGCTCGGCCTCCGTCAGCCAGCCCGCCAGCCGAGCACCCTCCGGATCGTCGGCGAACAGCTCCACGACCTCCGGCCGCGACTCCCGCAACCGGTCCCACTGACCCGGGATCAGCGACTTCGCCCGCGGCGCGGTCCGCTCCGCCGCCGGCGCGTCGAACAACCGCTCGAGGACCGCGTGCACCAGCGTGCCCTTGGTCGCCGCGGCACTCGGCTTCTCCGGCAGCCGGTCGATCACCCGGAACCGGTACAGCAACGGGCACTGCATGAAATCACTGGCCCGGGACGGAGACAGCGAGGAAGGCGCTGTGGCAGCACGCTCCACGACGACCTCGGTCCCGACCATGCCGGTATCGACAACGCCGGTCTCCACGACCACCTCGGCTCCGACCACCACCGCATCGGCCGCGTCCGCCACGGCCCCACCCGCGTCGACCGCCCCGCCGACGCCCTCGCTGCTGCTCTCCATGCCTCAGACCATACGGCCCGCCACTGACAGTCACCCACTCCCGAGCGGCACACCCGGCGACAGCCTGGGAAACACGGGGGGTGCCGGGGCGGAACGCGTCACGACGGCCGCATACCATCGGTCACAGACCCTTCCGCCCGTCAGAGGCGGGAGACGCTTCGATCGAGGGGACACCGTGGTGGAAAGCGGCGGGAGCGGGCGGCCGCGGCCGGACAGCGAGACATCGGCCGAGCACCCTCACGACCCGACGGCCCCCCACAACCCCGAGCAGGACACGGCCCCCGCCGCCGACACCTCTCCCACACCGGAGCGCGACACCCCGTCCGAGCCCCACACCCCCGCGCCGGAACACCCCGGCGAGCCGTCCGCAGACACCCCGTCCGCGCCCCCCGCCCCCACACCGGAACACCCCGACAGGCCGTCGGCAGACACCCCGTCCGAGACACCCGCGCCGACGCCGGAACCGTCCCACGAGCCGACGTCAGGCACACCGGCCGAGCACCCGGAGCCATCCGGCCCCGTGGCGGACGCCGAGGCGGACACATCGACCACGCCCACGTCGGCCGGGCCCCCCACGCCGCCCGCCACCCCGGCCCCCGCCGACGACCACGCCTCCCGGGCCCACGCCCACACCGGCTCCGCCGAGCCCACCGCAGGCGAGACCACCGCTCCCACCCCCGCCCTCACCAAGGGCCCCCCGCCGCGGCGACCGCCGGAGCAGCCGCGCGGCGGGCTGCTCATGGGACGGCCGTTCGGCGTGCCCGTGTACGTGGCGCCCAGCTGGTTCCTCGTCGCCGCGCTGATCACCTGGGTGTTCGGCGGACAACTCGACCGCGTGCTGCCCGAACTCGGCGCCGCCCGCTACCTGGTCTCCCTGTTCTTCGCCGTGGCCTTCTACGCCTCCGTGCTCATCCACGAACTCGCCCACACCGTCGCCGCCCTCCGCTTCAAACTCCCGGTCCGCCGCATCCAGCTCCAGTTCTTCGGCGGCGTCTCCGAGATCGAGAAGGAGGCCGAGACCCCCGGCCGCGAGTTCTGGCTGGCCTTCGTCGGCCCCCTCCTCTCCCTCGTCCTCGCCGGCGTCTTCTACGTCGCCATGCAGCCCGTGGAGCCCGGCACGGTCCCCGGCGTCCTGCTCGCCGGCCTGATGATCTCCAACCTCATCGTGGCGATCTTCAACCTCCTCCCCGGCCTGCCCCTCGACGGCGGCCGGATGCTCCGCGCCGTCGTCTGGAAGATCACCGGCAGGCCGATGAGCGGCACCATCGCCGCCGCCTGGGTCGGCCGCGCCCTCGCCGTCTCCGTCCTCATCGGCCTCCCGCTGCTCACCCAGTCCGGCGCGCTCGGTTCCAGCGCCGAGGACAGCGTCGGCATGGACACCGTCACCGACGCCCTGCTCGCGGCCATCCTCGCCGCGATCATCTGGACCGGCGCCGGCAACAGCCTGCGTATGGCCCGCCTGCGCGAGCACCTCCCCGACCTCCGGGCCCGAACCCTCACCCGCCGCGCCGTCCCCGTGGAGACCCACACCCCCCTCTCCGAGGCCCTGCGCCGCGCCAACGCCGCCGGCGCCCGAGCCCTCGTCGTCGTCGACGCCCACGGCGAACCCCTCTCCCTCGTCCGCGAGGCCGCCATCGTCGGCGTACCCGAACACCGCCGCCCCTGGGTAGCCGTCAGCGGCCTCGCCCAGGACCTCACCGACGGCATGCGCGTCTCCGCCGAACTCGCCGGCGAGGACCTCCTCGACGTCCTGCGCGCCACCCCCGCCACCGAGTACCTCGTCGTAGAGGAGACCGGCGAGATCTTCGGCGTCCTGTCCGCGGCCGACGTCGAGCGCGCCTTCGTCAAGGCCATGGCCCGACCGTCCTAGACCCCGCACCCGTGGTCGGCGGCCCCCACAAACGCCGGTAGGCTGTTCACATGTCCGAACCGACCGGTGCCGCCCGCAGGCGCGGGCCCTTCAAGGTCGGGGACCAGGTTCAGCTGACCGACCCCAAGGGCCGCCACTACACGTTCACGCTCGAAGCCGGGAAGAACTTCCACACCCACAAGGGTTCCTTCCCGCACGACGAACTGATCGGCGCACCCGAGGGCAGCGTGGTCCGCACCACCGGGAACGTCGCCTACCTCGCGCTGCGCCCCCTGCTCCCCGACTATGTCCTGTCCATGCCCCGCGGGGCAGCCGTCGTCTACCCCAAGGACGCCGGGCAGATCCTCGCCTTCGCCGACATCTTCCCCGGCGCCCGTGTCGTCGAGGCCGGCGTCGGCTCCGGCTCGCTCAGCAGCTTCCTGCTGCGTGCCATCGGCGACCAGGGCATGCTGCACAGCTACGAGCGCCGCGAGGACTTCGCCGAGATCGCCCAGCAGAACGTCGAGCGCTACTTCGGCGGCCCCCACCCCGCCTGGCAGCTCACCGTCGGCGACCTCCAGGACAACCTCTCGGACACCGACGTCGACCGCGTCATCCTCGACATGCTCGCCCCCTGGGAATGCCTGGAGGCCGTCTCCAAGGCACTCGTCCCCGGCGGCATCCTGTGCTGCTACGTCGCCACCACCACCCAGCTCGCCCGGACCGTCGAGTCCATCCGCGAGATCGGCTCCTTCAACGAGCCGACCGCCTGGGAGACGATGATCCGCAACTGGCACATCGAGGGCCTCGCCGTACGCCCCGACCATCGCATGATCGGCCACACCGGCTTCCTGCTCACCGCCCGCCGCCTCGCCGACGGCGTCGAGCCGCCCATGCGCCGCCGCCGCCCCGCCAAGGGCGCCTACGGCGAGGACTACGCCGGCCCCAACGCCGACGGAGCCGCAAACGGCCGCTGACCCGGCCCCTCACCACGCACAACGACAGGGCGCCGTGGCCGAGTTCCCGCACCACCACCGGAACTCCGCCACGGCGCCCTCGCGTTGCGCCGCACCACCCCCGACGTCCGGGATCCCGCACCCCGCCGTTCCACCGCACTGTGACGTGTGGCACGATGCTGGCCACCCAACCCCCCACCCCCACCGGCACAGCCCCCAGGAGACGCTCCTAGTGCAGCAGTCCGCCGTCCCGGAACTGGCCCACACCCACACCCGGCCGATCCACTGGGTCGCGACCGCCACCGCCGTGGCCGGCGTCGTCGCCCTCACCTCGGTCCTCCAGCCCGGACCGGCCAGAGCCGCCCAGGCCTCCGGCACCCGGCCCTCGCCCACCGTCACCACCGCGCCCGCCACCACCGGCGTCGACTTCCCCCTCGACTGCGGCCCCGTGAAGGCCCTCGTCATGAGGAAGGCCAGCGGAGACCTCGACGGCGACGGCAGGCCCGAGACCGTCGCCGCCGTGCACTGCGACGCCCCCATGGGCACCCCGCCCGACGCCCTCTACGTCCTCACCCAGGGCGCCGACAGCACCCACGCGCGCGTGGTCGCCACCCTTGTCGACACCAAGGCCCGCTCCAGCGTCATGACCCTCGCCGTCACCGACGGCGCCGTCCTCGCCACGCTGCTCGGCTACTCGTCGCCCGACGTACCCAGTTGCTGCCCCGACGTGAAGGACAGCGCCAAGTGGCAGTGGAAGGACAACACGTTCATCCGCTCGACACCGGTCGGCGCCCACAGCGTCTGAATCAGGCCATCATCGGCTGTGAGAAATCAGACAACTCTCACCGTCCGCGCCCGACCGATCACTCCGAGTCCGGCCCGTAAACCTCGACCATGTCCGAAACTCGACGTACATGAATACATTCGCCCGGACACTCCCGAGCCGAGTCCACGATGTCCGTCAACAGCGGCAACGGCACAGGAGCGGTCGCCCCACGGTCCTGCAACAGCACATCCGCCGGGCCCTTCACATACGCCAGACCGTCGATGTCCAGCTCGAACACCTCCGGCGCGTACTGCGCGCAGATGCCGTCGCCGGTACAGAGATCCTGGTCGATCCAGACCTCCAGCGCCTCACCGCCGACACCGGCCTCCTGCTGCACGCTCATCTCCCTGCCGTTTATCGTCGACCCGCACGGGAACGATGCAGGCTCTGACGGGTGTTGAACAGTTCGACCCTACCCCCGCCCGCTTCCCAACCATGTTCGGTGGGTATTCCCCTGGCGTGAGGGAGAGCGCAAGGGTGAAGATCGGACACACCCCGACAGTCTTTGTGATCTAGGGGTTTCAATCGACACCCGCCCAGGTAGGGTCTGGAAGCGTCCAGCTCCCCTTGGAGGAGGTGAGGACCGTGGCAGCCCACGACGACGACATGAACCGCGGCATCCGCCCGGGACGAGGGTCCGACGACCCGTCCGGGCAGATTGCCTACCTTGAGCAGGAGATCGCCGTCCTGCGACGTAAGCTCGCCGACTCTCCGCGACACACGAGGATTCTCGAAGAGCGGATCGTCGAGCTGCAGACCAACCTGGCCGGCGTGTCCGCCCAGAACGAGCGACTCGCCAACACACTCCGTGAGGCCCGCGATCAGATCGTGGCCCTCAAGGAGGAAGTCGACCGGCTCGCACAGCCCCCGGCCGGCTTCGGCGTCTTCCTCACGGCGAACGAGGACGGCACCGCCGACATCTTCACCGGAGGCCGCAAACTCCGCGTGAACGTCAGCCCCAGCGTCGAACTCGACGACCTGCGGCGCGGCCAAGAAGTGATGCTCAACGAAGCGCTCAACGTGGTCGAAGCCATGAAGTACGAGCGGGTCGGGGACATCGTCACCCTCAAGGAGATCCTCGAGGACGGCGAGCGCGCCCTGGTCACCGGGCACACCGACGAGGAACGGGTGGTCAGGCTCGCCGAGCCACTGCTGGACGTCAATATCCGCCCCGGCGACGCCCTCCTGCTCGAACCCCGCTCCGGCTACGTCTACGAGATCGTCCCCAAGAGCGAGGTCGAAGAACTCGTCCTCGAAGAGGTCCCCGACATCGGCTACGAGCAGATCGGCGGCCTCGGCGGACAGATCGAGGCCATCCGGGACGCCGTGGAGCTCCCGTACCTCTACCCGGACCTGTTCAAGGAGCACGAACTGCGCCCCCCCAAGGGCGTCCTGCTCTACGGACCCCCCGGATGCGGCAAGACGCTCATCGCCAAGGCAGTCGCCAACTCGCTGGCCAAAAAGGTCGCCGAGGTGACCGGAGCAGCCGCCGGCAAGAGCTTCTTCCTCAACATCAAGGGCCCCGAGCTCCTGAACAAGTACGTCGGCGAAACCGAGCGCCAGATCCGGCTCGTCTTCCAGCGAGCCCGCGAGAAGGCCAGCGAGGGCACCCCCGTCATCGTCTTCTTCGACGAGATGGAATCCCTCTTCCGCACCCGCGGCTCCGGCGTCAGCTCGGACGTGGAGAACACCATCGTCCCGCAGCTCCTCGCCGAGATCGACGGCGTCGAAGGCCTGCAGAACGTGGTCGTCATCGGCGCCTCCAACCGTGAGGACATGATCGACCCCGCCATCCTGCGCCCAGGCCGCCTCGACGTGAAGATCAAGATCGAGCGTCCGGACGCGGAAGCCGCCAAGGACATCTTCGGCAAGTACCTCACCGAACGCCTCCCGCTGCACCCCGACGACCTCGGCGAGCACGGCGGCGACAGGGTCTCCACCGCCCAGAGCATGATCCAGTCGGCAGTGGAACACATGTACGCAGAATCCGAGGAAAACCGCTTCCTGGAAGTCACCTACGCCAACGGCGACAAGGAAGTCCTCTTCTTCAAGGACTTCAACTCCGGCGCCATGATCGAAAACATCGTGGGCCGCGCCAAGAAAATGGCGATCAAGGACTTCCTCGAAAAGAACCAGAAGGGCCTGCGCGTCTCCCACCTCCTCCAGGCATGCGTGGACGAGTTCAAGGAGAACGAGGACCTTCCCAACACCACCAACCCCGACGACTGGGCCCGGATCTCCGGAAAGAAGGGCGAACGGATCGTTTACATCCGTACCCTCATCACCGGAAAGCAGGGCGCGGACACCGGACGCTCCATCGACACGGTGGCCAACACCGGACAGTACCTGTAAAAACAGGGCGGCTGCGGGTGCCCACCACGGGTACCCGCAGCCGATTGCTTTTTCAGGCCATGGCCGCAACAAGAGGCGTGCAAGGCAATGACGCAAATGATCTCCCCGCCGGCGCAGCGGCGTTCTAGGCTCTTTCGTACCGCCGGGCGCAGTGCGGGGACGGGCACCGCACACGCACCGGAGCACCCGCGGTACTGGAGTGGCACCCACGACCGAGGGCGCCGCCGGGCAAGGAGGGCCGCATGACCGTACGGCGAGTAATGGGCATCGAGACGGAGTACGGGATCTCCGTCCCCGGCCACCCCAACGCCAATGCCATGCTCACCTCGTCCCAGATCGTCAACGCCTACGCGGCGGCGATGCACCGGGCCCGCCGGGCCCGCTGGGACTTCGAGGAGGAGAACCCGCTCCGGGACGCGCGAGGCTTCGACCTCGCCCGCGAGGCCGCCGACGCCAGCCAGCTCACCGACGAGGACATCGGCCTCGCCAACGTGATCCTCACCAACGGCGCCCGCCTCTACGTCGACCACGCACACCCCGAATACAGCGCCCCCGAGGTCACCAACCCCCGCGACGCCGTCCTCTGGGACAAGGCCGGCGAACGGATCATGGCCGAAGCCGCCGAACGCGCGGCCCAGCTCCCCGGTGCCCAGCCCATCCACCTCTACAAGAACAACACCGACAACAAGGGCGCCTCCTACGGCACGCACGAGAACTACCTCATGAAGCGCGAGACCGCCTTCTCGGACATCGTGCGCCACCTCACGCCCTTCTTCGTCTCCCGCCAGGTCTTCGCCGGCGCCGGCCGCGTCGGCATCGGCCAGGACGGCCACGAACACGGCTTCCAGCTCAGCCAGCGCGCCGACTACTTCGAAGTCGAAGTAGGCCTCGAGACGACCCTGAAGCGCCCGATCATCAACACCCGCGACGAGCCCCACGCCGACGCCGAGAAATACCGCCGCCTCCACGTGATCATCGGCGACGCGAACCTCTCCGAGATCTCGACCTACCTCAAGCTCGGCACGACGGCCCTGGTTCTGTCGATGATCGAGGACGGCTTCATCGCGGTGGACCTGGCCGTGGACCAGCCCGTCCGCACCCTGCACCAGGTCTCCCACGACCCCACCCTCAAGCGCCTGGTCACGCTCCGCAGCGGCCGGACACTCACCGCCGTCCAACTCCAGATGGAGTACTACGAGCTCTCCCGCAAATACGTGGAGGAGCGCTACGGTGCCGACGCCGACGACCAGACCAAGGACGTCCTCGGCCGCTGGGAGGACACCCTCACGCGCCTGGAGAACGACCACATGAGCCTCGCCGGCGAACTCGACTGGGTCGCCAAGCGTGAGCTCATGGAGGGCTACCGCCGCCGTGACAGCCTCGACTGGGACGCGGCACGCCTGCACCTCGTCGACCTCCAGTACGCCGACGTACGGGCCGAGAAGGGCCTCTACAACCGCCTCGCGGCCCGTGGCCGCATGAAGCGGCTCCTGGACGAGTCCGAGGTCGAGCGGGCGCGGACCAAGCCGCCGGAGGACACACGCGCGTACTTCCGCGGCCGCTGCCTCGAGCAGTACGCCGACGACGTCGCCGCCGCCTCCTGGGACTCGGTCATCTTCGATCTCCCCGGTCGGGATTCGCTCCAGCGCGTCCCAACCCTCGAACCACTTCGCGGAACGCGAAATCACGTCAAGGAGCTCCTGGACCGCTGCCGCACGGCAGAAGACCTGGTCAGGGTCCTGTCAGGCGGCTGAGCAGGACTTCTGCCGGTACCGGACCGTGTCCGGCGGCCGGGGTGGAAACCCCGCCGTCCGGGAATCATGGAGATGGCCCCCGTACGTTGGAACAACTACCGGGCCGATGTCAGACCCGCCTTGTAGGGTCTGATCACCACCGATCGGCAGGAATGCCGTCCTGTCGAACATGTCGGGCGAAATGAGCGGGGTGAGGGTAATGGCGACCAAGGACACCGGCGGCGGCCAGCAGAAGGCGACGCGCTCCACGGAGGAGACCGAGGAGCAGGCGCCGGAGGCGCAGGCCTCGGAAGACCTCAAGGAACGCCAGGAGAAGCTGAGCGACGACGTCGACTCGGTTCTTGACGAAATTGACGATGTACTCGAGGAGAACGCCGAGGATTTCGTGCGCTCATTTGTGCAAAAGGGTGGGGAGTAAAGGCAGGTTGGTCACTTCGCCTTCGAAGTGAAGGATTCGGGGGGTCGAGTGGTGGACGGGCCGAAGAAGTGCACAGGCTGCAAGCGGAGCCTGCCTTCCGACGCGTTCGCGCGGGACAGGAATCGGGCCGATGGCCTTCAGGTGCGATGCCGGGAGTGCGTGGCGGAGTACAGCGCCGCGCACTACCGGCGCCGCCGGGAGGCGATGGGGAAGTCGGTACGTGAGAAGGCGGACGTCCCCGCAGGGCGCAAACTCTGCCGTACGTGCGGCGAGGTGAAGCCGCACAGTGAATGGCATCGGAACGCCACCGCCCCCGACGGCCTGTCAACACGTTGTAAGTCGTGCCGCGCCACCCAGGGACGTCAAGATCATCTAAAGCGCCAGTACGGTCTCACCGAAGCTGAGCGCGACGGGTTGATCGCCTCTCAGGGAGGCGTCTGCTGCATATGTCTGTCGGCCCCCGCCGCACATGTGGATCACTGCCACAAGACGGGTAGGGTCCGTGGCGTACTGTGCTTCAGCTGCAACGCCGCACTGGGGCAGTTCAAAGATCGGCCCGATGCCATAAGGCGGGCTGCTGCATACGTGGAAGGAAACGCGTGGAAGCCAACACTCGTAGCACCGGGCGTCTACCAGCTGCCTTCCTGACGCCTGGGTCCTCGTCGTTCATGGACTTTCTGTCCGATCACCAGCCGGAGATGCTGCCCGGCAACCGGCAGCTGCCTCCGATGCAGGGTGTGATCGAGGCGCCGCACGGGACGACGATCGTGGCCGTGACCTTCCCCGGCGGCGTGGTGCTCGCCGGTGACCGGCGGGCGACCATGGGTAACGTCATCGCGCAGCGGGACATCGAGAAGGTGTTCCCGGCGGACGAGTACTCGGCCGTCGGTATCGCCGGTACCGCCGGTCTCGCCGTCGAGATGGTGAAGCTGTTCCAGCTGGAGCTGGAGCACTTCGAGAAGGTCGAGGGGGCGCAGCTCTCGCTGGAGGGCAAGGCGAACCGGCTGTCGACCATGATCCGTTCCAATCTGGGCATGGCGATGCAGGGGCTGGCCGTCGTGCCGCTGTTCGCCGGGTTCGACGTGGACCGCGACCGGGGCCGGATCTTCTCCTACGACGTCACGGGCGGCCGTTCCGAGGAGCACAACTTCGCGGCCACCGGTTCGGGCTCGGTGTTCGCGCGCGGGGCGATGAAGAAGCTGTTCCGTGGCGACCTGTCCGAGGACGAGGCCACGACGCTGGTGGTGCAGGCCCTGTACGACGCGGCCGACGACGACTCGGCGACGGGTGGTCCCGATGTCGCCCGCCGGATCTACCCGATCGTCACCGTGATCACCGAGGACGGTTTCCGCAGGCTCACCGACGAGGAGTCCTCCGAGATCGCCCGCTCGATCCTGGAGCGCCGCCTGGAGCAGCCGGACGGCCCGCGCGCCGCCCTGCTGTAGCAGCGGCCCGTTTCTTGTCCCGAGTGATCCAGTGACTTCGACAGATTCGAAAGAAAGGGACGGTTAGCCGGTGTCGACGCCGTTTTATGTCTCACCTCAGCAGGCGATGGCGGACCGCGCGGAGTACGCGCGCAAGGGCATCGCCCGTGGCCGCAGCCTGGTCGTGCTGCAGTATGCCGACGGCATTGTGTTCGTCGGCGAGAACCCGTCCCGTGCGCTGCACAAGTTCAGCGAGATCTACGACCGGATCGGCTTCGCCGCCGCCGGCAAGTACAACGAGTACGAGAATCTGCGGATCGGTGGCGTGCGGTATGCCGACCTGCGGGGTTACACCTATGACCGTGATGACGTGACCGCCCGCGGTCTGGCGAACGTGTACGCGCAGACACTGGGCACGATCTTCTCCTCGGCCGGTGAGAAGCCGTACGAGGTGGAGCTGGTCGTGGCGGAGGTCGGTGAGACTCCGGACGGTGACCAGATCTACCGGCTGCCGCATGACGGTTCGATCGTGGACGAGCACGGTTCGGTCGCGGTGGGTGGCAATGCCGAGCAGATCGGCAGTTACCTGGATCAGCGTCACGAGGACGGCATGAGCCTCGCGGAGGCGCTGAAGCTGGCGGTGCAGGCTCTGTCGCGGGACACGAACGGTACGCAGCGGGAGATTCCGGCGGAGCGGCTGGAGGTCGCCGTGCTGGACCGTACGCGTCCGCAGCAGCGGAAGTTCAAGCGGATCGTGGGCCGTCAGCTGGGCCGGCTGCTGGAGACGGACGGTGCGTCGACGGAGGCGGAGAGCGCCGAGGAAGAAGAGTAGTCCCGCCCGGTTTTCTCCTTGTGTGCCCCGGCCGATCTCTCGGCCGGGGCACAGGGCGTTTCAGGAGGCGCCTGGTGGGGCTGTGGAGCCTCGTACGACGAGTTGGACGGGGATGTCTCCCGCGTCCGGTGTACGGCCTTCCAGGACGGCCAGGAGGGCTTGCATGCCGCGTTCGCCGAAGAGCTCGGCGTCGAGGCGTACGGTCGTCAGCTCGGGGTCGAGGGCGGTGGCGAGGGTGAGGTCGTCGAGGCCGGTGACGGAGATGTCGTCGGGGATGCGCAGGCCGAGGCGGCGGAGGGCTTTGTAGGTGCCGGCGGCGAGTTTGTCGTCGTCGCAGACGACGGCGGTGGGGCGGTGGGGGTCCGGGGCGCTCAGGGCGGCCTCCGCGGCCCTGAGGGCGCCTTCGATGGTGATGGGGGCGTGTGCGGTGCGCAGGGATGTTCCGGGTGTCGCTGCGAGCCGTGTGGCGAGTTCACGCGCGCGTACCTCGAAGGTCCAGGAGGGGATGTCCGCGGCGAGGTGCAGGAAGTGGCGGTGGCCGAGGGCGAGGAGGTGGTCGGTGACCTGGCGGACGCCGTCGGCGATGTCGAGGTTGACGGTGGCGGCGCCGAGGCTGCCGGCGGGGTCGCTGTCGAGCATGACGAGGGGGAGCTGGTCGCCGCGGATGGCGGTGAGGGCGTCGGCGGCCATGGAGGAGGCGAGGACGCCGTCGAGGGCGGCCTGGGCGGAGGCGAAGGGGTCGCGGGCCGGGCCGACGCCTTCGGGGGAGGGGTAGAGGACGACTCCGAAGCCGTGGTCGGCGGCGACGCGGGCGGCGCCGGTGTAGACGCCGGCGAAGAATTCGGTGGTGAGGGCGGGTACCACCAGGAGTACGGTGCGGGTGCGGCCGAGGCGGAGGTTGCGGGCGGCGAGGTTGGGCCGGTAGCCGAGGTCGCGGGCGGCTTGGCGTACTCGTTGGGCGGTGGTCTCGGAGACCCGGCCGCGCCATTTGTCGCCGAGGACCAGGGAGACGGCGGCCTGGGAGACGCCGGCGGCTTGGGCGACGTCACGGCTTGTGGGGCGGGTGCTGCCTTGTGCCACCGTCCGTCTGCTCCTTCGTCTGGACTCGTGAACAGCGCACATGGTACGTATGACGAAGGACGTTATACGTAAAACTTCAGCCGGAAGGGCGACCGATGGCCAGGAGATACCTGGAGATCCTCCGGGCGAGGCACGCCGCCCGGCTGCTGACCGGCACGCTCGTCGGCCGGCTGCCCAACGCCACGTCCGCCATCGCGATCATGCTGTTCGTGCGGGCGGAGGGCGGCACATACAGCCTGGCGGGCGCGCTGGTGTCGGTGTACGGCGTGGCGAGTGCCGTGGGCCAGCCGGTGCTGGGGCGGCTGGTGGACCTGTACGGGCAGCCGCGGGTGCAGTTGCCGGCGGCGGTCGTCTCGGCTCTGGCGATGGCACTCTTCGCCTTCACGGGCACCGATCCGCTCCCGTTGGCGTACGTCGCCGTGGTGGTCGCGGGGTCGTTCACGCCTCCGCTGGAGGGCGGGCTGCGGGCGCTGTGGCCGTCGGTGCTGAAGCGGGAGGACCAGGTTCACACGGCGTATGCCATGGACGCGGTCGCCCAGGAGGTGATGTTCACGGTCGGGCCGCTGCTGGTGACCCTGTGTGTGGCGCTGGGGTCGGAGCGGGCGGCGCTGCTGGTGCTGAACGCGGTGGGGGTGCTGGGGGCGCTCTCGGTGGTCGTGTCGCGGCCCTCGCGCGCGTGGCGTTCGGCTCCGCGGGAGGCGCACTGGCTGGGGGCGCTGCGGTCGCCCGCGCTGCTGGTGCTGCTGGGCGCGTTGCTGTGTGTGGGCGTGGCGATGGGTTCCATCACGGTGGCCGCGGTGCCGTATGCGGACGACCACGGTGGTGACGTGGTGTACGGCTGGCTGATGGCGGCTCTGGGCCTTGGCGCCCTGCTCGGTGGGCTGGCCTATGGAGCGCGGGAGTGGGCGGGGGTGCCGGAGCGGCGACTGCGGGTGCTGGTGGGGCTTCTGGCGGCGTGTTATCTGCCGCTGGCTCTGATGCCGGGCGCGGTGGCGATGGTGGCGCTGGCGGTGCTGGCCGGGGTGTTCCTGGCGCCGGTGCTGGCCTGTGCGTTCGTCATCGTGGACCGGCACGCGCCGCGCGGGACGGTGACGGAGGCGTTCTCGTGGCTGGTGACCATGTTCACGGTCGGCGCGTCGGTGGGAACGGGCCTGGCGGGTCCGGTCGTCGAGGCGGGCGGGGCGGTGTGGGGGTTCGCGGTGCCGGGTGCGGCGGGTGCCGTGTCATTGCTGGTTTTGCTGGTCACGGGGCGGGTACTGGCGGCTCCTGCGGGAAGTGCGGTGGTTGCGGCTTCATCGGAAAATGATCCAAACCGTGCGGCCGAACCCCGTTTCAGTTCCGGTGATCGGGCGTAATGTTCAGTCATGGACCGCCGCATTTTCGGGCTGGAGAACGAGTACGGCGTCACGTGCACGTTCAGGGGACAGCGCCGCCTGTCGCCTGACGAGGTGGCGCGGTACCTCTTCCGCCGTGTCGTGTCATGGGGCCGAAGCAGCAATGTCTTTCTGCGGAACGGCGCCCGCCTCTATCTGGACGTGGGATCGCATCCGGAATACGCAACACCGGAATGTGACAATGTGACCGAGCTGGTCACCCACGACAAGGCCGGCGAGCGCATTCTCGAAGGACTCCTGGTGGACGCGGAACGACGCCTGCACGAGGAAGGAATCGCGGGCGACGTCTACCTCTTCAAGAACAACACCGACTCGGCGGGCAACTCTTACGGTTGCCACGAGAACTACCTGGTGGCCCGGCACGGGGAGTTCTCCCGGCTCGCGGACATCCTGATTCCGTTCCTGGTGACCCGGCAGCTGCTGTGCGGCGCGGGCAAGGTGCTGCAGACGCCCCGCGGGGCGGTCTACTGCGTCAGCCAGCGGGCCGAGCACATCTGGGAGGGCGTCTCCTCGGCGACGACGCGCTCCCGGCCCATCATCAACACTCGCGACGAGCCGCACGCGGACGCGGAGCGTTACCGTCGGCTGCATGTGATCGTGGGCGACTCGAACATGTCCGAGACGACCATGCTGCTGAAGGTCGGGGCGACCGACCTGGTGCTGCGCATGATCGAGGCGGGCACGGTGATGCGGGACCTGACCCTGGAGAACCCGATCCGGGCGATCCGCGAGGTCAGCCATGACCTCACGGGCCGGCGCAAGGTGCGCCTGGCCAGCGGCAGGGAGGCGTCGGCGCTGGAGGTGCAGCGCGAGTACTACGAGAAGGCCGTGGACTTCGTCGAGCGTCGCGGTATCCGCACGGGCACGGTCGACCAGGTCCTGGAGCTGTGGGGCCGCACGCTGGACGCGATCGAGGCCGAGGATCTGGACCGGATCGGCACCGAGATCGACTGGGTGATGAAGTACCAGCTCATCGAGCGGTACCGGGCCAAGCACAACATGACGATGTCGCATCCGCGCGTGGCGCAGATAGACCTCGCCTACCACGACATCCACCGTCGTCGTGGTCTCTACTACCTGCTGGAGCGCAAGGGCCAAGCCGCGCGGATCTGCAACGACTTGAAGATCTTCGAGGGCAAGTCGGTGCCGCCGCAGACCACCAGGGCGCGGTTGCGCGGCGATTTCATCCGCCGGGCGCAGGAGCAGCGCCGGGACTTCACGGTGGACTGGGTGCACCTGAAGCTCAACGACCAGGCACAGCGCACGGTGTTGTGCAAGGACCCGTTCCGTTCGGTGGACGACCGGGTGGAGAAGCTGATCGCCGGAATGTAGGTATGCGTCCGGAAAGACCTCCGGAACGCCACACGGGCGCCGTACGTTTTCCGTACGGCGCCCTTCTCACGCCGTAGAGTTGCGCGCACGCCCTTCACAAGATCAACCGATTACGAGGCTTTATCGTGCGCCGACGCTCACTCATCCTTGCCGCCGTACCCGCGGGACTGGTCACGCTCTCCGCGTGCAGTGACGACGACAAGTCCGACTCGAGCAAGTCGAGCGACAGCCCGTCGCCCTCGGCCTCGGAGACCTCTGCCGCGCCGGCGCCGAAGATCGTGGACGGTCCGCTGCCGGCGGTCACGGCGGGCACCAAGTTCGGTGAGAAGCCGACGGTCGCGAAGGGCAGCGGTGATCCCTCGGACCAGCTGGCGGTGAAGACGCTGATCGCGGGCGGCGGGAAGGTCGTCGCGGAGAACGACTACGTCCAGGCGAACTACCTGGGGCAGATCTGGGACACCGCGAAGGTCTTCGACAACTCCTACGACCGTAAGACGCCGTTGGTCATCCAGCTGGCCCAGGGCAGCATCATCGACGGCTGGCGGTATGCGCTGGCGGGCAAGAAGACCGGCAGCCGGGTGGAGTTCTCGGTGCCGCCGACCTGGGGTTACGGCGCAGAGGGCCAGGCGCAGGCCGGTATCAAGGGCACCGACACGCTGGTGTTCGTGGTGGACCTGGAGAAGACGTTCACCGCGAGCAGCTCGGCCGAGGGCAAGGACGTCCCGCAGGACGGCGCCAAGCTGCCCACGGTCGGCACCAACACCGACGGCAAGGCGCCCGACATCAAGATCCCCAAGGTGGACCCGCCGACCAAGCTGGTGGCGAACTACGTCATCGAGGGCGACGGCGAGGCGGTCGCGGCGGAGAACAACGTGCTCGTGCAGTACAAGGGCGTCATCTGGGACACCGGCAAGGAGTTCGACTCGACGTACAGCCGCAAGGCGCTGACGTCGTTCGGGCTGTCGCAGGTCGTCAAGGGCTGGGCGCAGGGTTTGACGGGCAAGAAGGTGGGCAGCAGGGTCGTCATCGTGATCCCGCCGTCGCTGGGCTACGGCGACAACCCCCCGAGCGGCAGCGGTATCGAGAAGGACTCCACGATGGTGTTCTCGGTGGACATCCTCGCGAAGTGGTGAGGCGGCCCCGGTGCGTCCGGGATGCGAGACTGTGTGTGTTGTTTCCCGACAAGCAGGAGCCAGAGACGTGAGCAGCGAGAAGCCCGAGATCGACTTCCCCGAAGGCGAGCCCCCGGCGGACCTGGAGATCAAGGAAATCTGGGAGGGCGACGGCGAGGTCGCGCAGGCCGGTCAGACCGTCACCGTCCACTATGTGGGTGTCTCCTTCAGCACCGGTGAGGAGTTCGACGCCAGCTGGAACCGCGGCGCTCCGTTCCGCTTCCCGCTGGGCGGCGGCCGGGTCATCAAGGGCTGGGACCAGGGTGTGCAGGGCATGAAGGTCGGCGGGCGTCGCCAGCTGACCATTCCGGCCCACCTCGCTTACGGCGACCAGAGCCCGACTCCCGCGATCAAGCCCGGCGAGACGCTGATCTTCGTCGTGGACCTGATCGCGGTCTGAGCGGTCCCAGCGGGAACCGACCGGAGTCGATCATCTCTCGATCATCCGGGGCCCATGCCCGTGCGGGCATGGGCCCTCGGCTTTTGCCAGGCCACCGCGGGGCGGTACGGTCATCGTTCGTAAGCACCATGGGGAAGGTGAAGGGCGTCGATGGCCATTGCCAAGGCCGAGCGGCTGATGAACCTCGCGCTGTGTCTGCTCGGTACGCGCAGGCCGCTCAGCAAGCGTGAGCTGCGGGATTCCATCGAGGCATACGTCGAGGCCGTCAGGCCGGGAGAGGGCGCGGCGGGGTCCGACGACTCCTTCAACCGGATGTTCGAGCGGGACAAGGACGATCTGCGCGAGCTCGGCCTGGTCATCGAGACCGTGGAGAGCCTGGACGGCGAGGTCGGCTATCTCGCCCGCCGGGACAGCAACCGGCTGCCGCCCATCACCCTGGACGCCGAGGAGGCCGCCGCCCTGGGCCTGGCCGCGAAGGTGTGGCAGCAGGCCCGGCTCGCGGGCGCGGCCAGCGGCGCGCTGCAGAAGCTGCGCGCGGCCGGACTCCCCGAGGACGTCGACCCGTACGAGACGCACGGCGCTCTGGAGCCGCGGATCCCCGTGCACGAGGCGGCGTTCGAGCCGCTGATGCTGGCCTGCCGCGACCGCCGACCCGTCGTCTTCGACTACCGCAAGGCCACCGCCGCGCGTCCCGAGCCCCGGCATGTGGAGCCGTGGGCGCTGGAGTGCTGGCGCGGCCACTGGTACCTGGCGGGCTTCGACCGGGACCGGGGTGCCGAGCGGGTGTTCCGGCTGTCGCGGATCACCGGCAGGGTGCGTGCGCGCGGTACGGGCTTCACCGTGCCCGTTCCCGATGTCGTCACCGTCCGGGGGACCGTCGCGAGCTGGGCGGGGGAGACCGCCGACCGCAGTGCGCTGATCCGGCTGCGGAAGGGTGCCGGGTACCCCTTGCGGGCGAAGGCCACCGCCGTGCGGGAACTCGGAGACGGCTGGGACGAGTTGGAAGTTCCGTACGGGCACGGGCTGGACGCGTGGCTGGTGGAGTTCGGGCCCGATGTGGTGGTCCTGGAGCCGGCCGAGCTGCGTTCGGACGTGTTGGACCGGCTGCGGGCCGTGGCCAAGGGCTGAGGGGGAGCGAGCAAGACAGTGGCAGGCAAACCGGCCAGGCCGGCCAACGCCATCGACCAGACGCGGCGGATGCTCTCCCTGGTGACGTATCTCAGGGAGCGCCCCGGCGCGCGGATCGAGGACGTGGCGCGCGCCTTCGGCATCACCGAGGACGAACTGGTCTCGGACCTCGATGTGCTGCCCATGTGCGGCACCAGTTTCCGCGGCGGCGACCTCCTCGACATCGACACCGACGGCGAGCGCATCTGGTGGCACAATCCGGCGGCGCTCGGCGCGGAGGCGGCGGAGCCCCTGCGGCTGGCTGCCGACGAGGCGACCGCGCTGCTGGTGGCCGCGCGGGCGGTGGCGACCCTGCCCGGGCTGCGCGAGGGGGACCGGCAGGCCCTGCTGCGCGCGACCGCCAAGGTGGAGACCGCGGCCGGTGAGACGGCCGGGGCCAGCGCACGGCTGTCCGTGACCTTCGAGTCGGAGGGCGGGGTCTTCGCCGACGTCGACCGGGCGATCTCCGAGCGCCGCCGGCTGTGGATCCGCTACTACTCGCCGGCCCGCGACGAGCTGAGCGAGCGCGAGATCGACCCCATCCGCCTGGTCAGCGTCGGGCACACGTACGTGGAGGCCTGGTGCCGCCGCTCCGAGGCCCGGCGCACCTTCCGGCTGGACCGGGTCGCCGAGATCAAGGTCCTCGACGAGCCGTCCGCGCCCCCCGAGGTCGAGCTGCGGGACCTGTCGGAGGCGCTGGTGCAGCCGGCCGCCGAGGATCCCGAGGTCGTGGTCGAGGTCGGCCCGGGTGGCCGCTGGGTCGCCGAGTACTACCCGCACGACAGCGCCGATGAACTCCCGGAGGGCGGCCTGCGTATCACTCTGCGCACCCCCGACCCGGCATCGCTGCGGCGGCTGGCCCTGCGGCTCGGCCGCGACGGCCGGATCGTCTCACCGCCGGACCTCGCCGACAGCGCCCGCCGCGCGGCCCGCGAGGCGCTCGCGGCGTACGACGGGATCGAGGCAGAGGGCATCGACGGCGCGGGCGGCGCGTCCGTCGGCGCCCGCGATGCGGACGGCTCGGCCGCGCACGGTTCGTACGCGGACGGTGCGGCGGAGGCGGGCGAGGCGACGGGTGCGACCGCGGGGCCGTACCCGCCGACCGGCGGGCGGAGCGACAGGCAGTTCGAGGGGCGGGAGCAGCTGTGAGTGAGTCGGTGACGTCCCCCGGTGCGGGGGGTATCTCGGTGGCTTCGGCGTTCGCGGGCATGAGGAGTGTGGCCCCGGTGACGTTCCGGGCCGGCTGCCCCGACTGCCGGGGCCGGTTCGAGCTCGCCGCCGGGGCGCTGCGGCTGGCCATCGGCGCCACGGACCGCACCACCTTCTACTCCTTCACCTGTCCCGACTGCGGCGCGGCCGTCCGCAAGCCGGCCGGCGAGCGGATCGTGGAGCTGCTCACCGGCGGCGGGGTGCGGACCCTGCGCCTGCACACGCCGTAGGACGGTCTAGGCTCGGCGCATGTTCTGGCCGATGTTCGCCGTAGCAGTGGGTTTCGTGGGTCTCACCGTCCTCGCGGTGTTCGCCGTCCGGGTCTTCCTGGAGGCGCAGCGGCTGGGCCGGCAGGTCACGGAGTCCGCCCGCCGTATCAGCCGGGCCGCCGAGGAACTCGAACGGGCGTCGGCGAGCGCGGCCCGGGCTGTGGACACGCTGTGAGCAGCGCTGTGGTGAGGCTGGCGTGGGGCTGTGGCGGTTCTGTGAGTCCGGCGGCGAATGCGTTTTGGGCCACTTCGCCCTCCCGCCGTGGGACCGGGGGCGGGTAGTGTGCAGATCGCGGCCCGGAGAACGAGGCCTGGACCGCGGACCGGGAGTACGCACGGGGATTGCCTAGCGTTCACCCCTGAGCGTTACGATCGCTGCCAGCACCATCGTTCGGACAGCTGTCTGAACGATCGGACAGCACCCCCACCCAGCCGCCTCGGTGAGAAGGTAAAGACTTATGTTCGGAAGGCTCGGCGCCCCCGAGATCATTCTCATCCTCGTCGTCGTCATCCTGTTGTTCGGCGCCAAGAAGCTTCCCGACATGGCGCGCTCGCTCGGCAAGTCCGCTCGCATCCTCAAGAGCGAGGCCAAGGCGATGAAGGAAGAGGGCAGCGGCACGGCCACCCCGGCCGGCCCGCCCAACAACGACGAGCAGCCCCCGGCGCAGCGCACCATCCAGGCCGCCCCCGGTGACGTGACCAGTTCCCGTCCGGTCACCGAGCCGACGGACACGACCAAGCGCTGACGCAGGGCCGGTGACCTCCGGCCCGCCGCACGAGATGGGAACGTGGGTTGCTGAAGTCTGCCCGCAAAGAGGAGAAGGACCCCGAGGGGCGGATGCCCCTCGCGGATCATCTCCGTGAGCTCCGCAACCGGCTCGCGAAGGCCATGCTGGCCATCGTCCTCGTGACGGTCGTCGCCGCCTTCTTCTACAACGACATCATCAACTTCCTCACCAAGCCGATCCTCGACTCGGTCGGTTGCGGGAAGACATTCGAGCAGATCACGACCGCGCTCAAGGACGGCGACAGCGTCAACAAGTGCGCGAGCATCACGATCAACGGTCTGCTCGCCCCCTTCACCCTCGCCCTTCAGGTCTCCCTGATGGCGGGCATCGTGTTCGCCTCGCCGGTCTGGCTCTACCAGCTGTGGGCCTTCGTCGCGCCGGGCCTGCACAAGCACGAGCGCAAGTACGCGTACGCGTTCGTCGGCATGGGCGTCCCGCTCTTCCTCGGCGGTGGCTACTTCGCCTACCGGGTGCTGCCCACCACCGCGAAGGTGTTGATCGACTTCACCCCGGGCAGTGTCACCAACCTGTTGCCGCTGGACGACCTGCTACAGCTCGTCACGCGCATGGTCATCGTCTTCGGCCTCTCCTTCGAGCTGCCGCTGCTGCTGATCTTCCTCAACCTCACCGGGATGATCACGGGCAAGCGCATGCTCGGCTGGTGGCGCGCCATGATCATCGGCATCACGGTCTTCGCGGCCGTGGCCACGCCGAGTACGGACCCCATCTCGATGCTGGCGCTCGCGGGACCGATCTGGATCCTGTACTTCGGCGCGTGTGCCTTCTCCTTGCTGAACGACCGCCGCAGGCGCCGCCGCGACGCCCTCGGCCCCGCCGACGACGAGGCCTCCGAGCTGGACCTCACCCCCGAGGACATCGGCGAGATCGAGACGGTGAGCGCGAGCCGCTCGCTGCCGGAGCAGTCGACCACGGAACGGGTCAACGGCTACGACGACGTGACCTGACGGTCCGAGAAACCGAACCATCGGCGGCCGGCCGCGCTCACCCAGCGCGGCCGGCCGCTCACGTATCGCCCGAGCGCTGCCCCCGTGCACCCCTGAACTGCGTGAACCGAGGTTTCACCGGCTCTTATCCGGATAATGATCGTCCTGTTGTCAGTGGCGCCCGGTACGCTCGAAAGCACGATGACAGAGGATCTCTCACCGGCCGAGCGGTACGCGGCGGCGCGCAGGCGTGCCGTGGAGCAGGCCACCGCGCTCGCGTCCTTCCGCGAGATGTACGACTTCGGCCTCGACCCCTTCCAGATCGAGGCCTGTCAGGCACTCGAGACGGGCAAGGGCGTCCTGGTGGCCGCCCCCACCGGCTCGGGCAAGACGATCGTGGGCGAGTTCGCCGTCCACCTCGCCCTCCAGCAGGGCAAGAAGTGCTTCTACACGACACCCATCAAGGCGCTGTCGAACCAGAAGTACTCCGACCTGTGCCGGCGCTACGGCAACGACAAGGTCGGCCTGCTCACCGGCGACAACAGCGTCAACTCCGACGCCCCGGTGGTCGTGATGACCACCGAGGTGCTGCGGAACATGCTGTACGCCGGTTCGCAGACCCTCCTCGGCCTCGGATACGTGGTGATGGACGAGGTGCACTACCTCTCCGACCGCTTCCGGGGCGCGGTGTGGGAAGAGGTGATCATCCACCTTCCCGAGTCGGTCACCCTGGTCTCCCTCTCCGCGACCGTGTCCAACGCCGAGGAGTTCGGCGACTGGTTGGACACGGTCCGCGGTGACACCGAGGTGATCGTCTCCGAGCACCGGCCCGTGCCGCTCTTCCAGCACGTCCTCGCCGGACGGCGGATGTACGACCTGTTCGAGGAGGGCGAGGGCCACCGCAGGGCGGTCAACCCCGACTTGACGCGCCTGGCCAGGATGGAGGCCAGCCGGCCGTCGTACCAGGACCGCAGACGGGGCCGCGCGATGCGCGAGGCCGACCGGGAGCGGGAGCGACGGCAGCGGTCCAGGGTGTGGACCCCGGGGCGGCCGGAAGTCATCGAGCGGCTCGACGCCGAGGGCCTGTTGCCCGCCATCACCTTCATCTTCAGCCGCGCCGCGTGCGAGGCCGCCGTCCAGCAGTGCCTGTACGCCGGCCTCCGGCTCAACGACGACGAGGCGCGGGCGAGGGTCCGTGCGCTCGTCGAGGAGCGCACCGCCGCCATCCCGCACGAGGATCTGCATGTCCTCGGCTACTACGAGTGGCTGGAGGGCCTCGAGCGCGGTATCGCCGCCCACCACGCCGGCATGCTGCCGACCTTCAAGGAGGTCGTCGAGGAACTGTTCGTGCGGGGGCTGGTCAAGGCCGTCTTCGCGACGGAGACCCTCGCGCTCGGCATCAACATGCCCGCGCGGTCAGTGGTCCTGGAGAAGCTCGTCAAGTGGAACGGCGAGCAGCACGCCGACATCACCCCCGGTGAGTACACCCAGCTCACGGGGCGTGCGGGCCGGCGCGGCATCGACGTCGAGGGCCATGCGGTGGTGCTGTGGCAGCGCGCCATGAACCCCGACCACCTCGCGGGGCTGGCCGGCACGCGCACCTATCCGCTGCGGTCCAGCTTCAAGCCGTCGTACAACATGGCGGTCAATCTCGTGGAGCAGTTCGGGCGGCATCGGTCCCGGGAACTGCTGGAGACCTCGTTCGCGCAGTTCCAGGCGGACCGGTCGGTCGTCGGGATCTCCCGGCAGGTGCAGCGCAACGAGGAGGGCCTGGAAGGCTACAAGGCCTCCATGACCTGCCACCTCGGCGACTTCGAGGACTACGCGCGACTGCGCCGCGAACTCAAGGACCGCGAGACCGACCTGGCCCGGCAGGGCGCCGCCGAGCGGCGTGCCGAGTCGGCGGTGGCCCTGGAGAAGCTGAAGCCCGGTGACGTCATCCATGTGCCGACGGGGAAGTACGCGGGTCTGGCGCTGGTCCTCGACCCCGGGCTGCCCGCCGGGCGGGCCAACGGGCACCGCGGCTTCGAGCAGCACGACGGGCCGCGCCCGCTGGTGCTGACGGCCGAACGCCAGGTGAAGCGGCTGGCGTCGATCGACTTCCCGGTGCCGGTCGAGGCGCTGGAGCGGATGCGGATCCCGAAGTCGTTCAACCCGCGCTCCCCGCAGTCCCGTCGGGATCTCGCGTCCGCGCTGCGCACCAAGGCCGGGCACATTCCGCCGGAGCGGGCCCGCAAGAAGCGGTCCCAGGCCGCGGACGACCGCGAGATCGCCCGGCTGCGGACGGCTATCCGCGCGCATCCCTGCCATGGGTGCGACGAGCGTGAGGACCACGCCCGTTGGGCCGAGCGCTACCACCGGCTGATGCGGGACACCTCGCAGCTGGAGCGGCGGATCGAGGGGCGGACGAACACCATCGCCCGTACCTTCGACCGGATCGTCGCGCTGCTGACCGAGCTGGACTATCTGCGGGGCGACGAGGTCACCGAGCACGGGAAGCGACTGGCGCGGCTGTACGGCGAGTTGGATCTGCTGGCGAGTGAATGCCTGCGGGAGGGCGTGTGGGAGGGGCTCGGTCCCGCCGAACTCGCCGCCTGTGTCTCCGCGCTGGTGTACGAGGCGCGGGTCGGGGACGACGCGATGGCGCCGAAGCTGCCGTCCGGCAAGGCGAAGGCCGCGCTCGGGGAGACGGTCCGGATCTGGGGGCGGCTCGATGCCCTCGAGGAGGACTTCCGGATCAGCCAGACGGAGGGCGTCGGGCAGCGCGAGCCCGATCTCGGCTTCGCCTGGGCCGTGTACATGTGGGCCTCCGGGAAGGGGCTCGACGAGGTGCTGCGGGAGGCGGAGATGCCGGCGGGGGACTTCGTGCGGTGGTGCAAGCAGGTGATCGACGTGCTGGGCCAGATTTCGGCTGCGGCGCATGCTGAGGGGTCGACCGTGGCGAAGGCCGCGCGGAAGGCTGTTGATCAGGTGCTGCGGGGGGTTGTCGCCTATTCGTCGGTGGGGTGACCTGTGGAGGGGCGGCTGCGGGGCTGTGCGGGGCTGGTCGCGTCCACGCGGCGGAGCCGCATATGGATACAGCCCCGCGCCCCTTGGGTAACTGACCTCAGCGCTTGCTGAGATATGAGCGCCAGCCCCCATACCGGGTGATGTCCTCGGCGTTCGTCAGTGCGTTCGGCTCGCAGAGGAAGCCCGGGACGCTGGACCCGTCCGCCAGTTCGACTCTGCCCAGGGTCATCGGGCGGGGGAGGGACGACAGCAGGCGGCCCAGGCCCTCGGCCGGTAGGCGCCAGATCTCCGCCTCGATTTCCGTGCCTCCCTCGCCCACGTGCTCCAGGCCCGGCTTCGGCGGCGTCGTGCGCAGCGCGTGCAGGCGGTAGACGGCGGCCGTGGTCGTCGTACGGTCCAATACCGCGCCCAAGGACAGTAGTTGGGGGTTCAGTGGCTGGTCCGACAAGTGGGCGCCCACCACTGCCAGTCGGGTCTGTGGGCGGAGCAACTCGGCGATGCGGGTCAGGCGTTCGTCCGTGTAGGCCGGGCCGATGAGCATCACGCCGAACGGGAGGCCGTTCACCTCGCCGGCCGGAGCGGCCACCGCCGCCAGGTCGAAGAGGTTCGTGGAGTTGGTGAAGCGGCCCAGGCGGGCGTTGGCGCCGAGCGGGTCGGCGGCGACCTCGGCGAGGGTGGGGTGGCCGGGGGCGGTCGGCAGGAGCAGGGCGTCCGCGTCGGCGAGTTCCGCCAGGGCCCGGGCGCGCAGGGCGGCCAGGCGGTCCTGGTCCGCGAAGAGCCGGTGGGCCGGGATGTCACGGGCGCGGGTGATGATGCCGGCGACCGTCGGGTCCAGGCCCTCGCCCCCCTCCGCGAGCAACTTGTCGACAAAGCCGCCTACCGCCGTGTAGCGCTCGGCCACGAACGCGCCCTCGTACAGCATCGCCGCGGCCTCGGTGAACGGGGTCAGGTCGAGGGCGCGGATCTCGGCCCCGGCCGCCACGAGCTGCCGTACGGCCGCCTCGTAGGCCTCCGGCCAGCCCTCGTCCAGTTCGCCGAGCTGGGCGAGCGGTGGGACCGCGATGCGCCAGGGGCCGGGTGCCCTGCCGGGGACGGACGGGATCGTGCCGGTGGTCATATGGGCCAGGGCCCGCTCCGCCTCCGGGAGGGTGCGGGCGAAGACCGTCACGCAGTCGAGCGACGCGCAGGCGGGGACGACGCCCTCCGTCGGGACCAGGCCCCGAGTGGGCTTCAGGCCGACGATGCCGTTGAAGGCGGCCGGGATCCGGCCCGATCCCGCGGTGTCCGTGCCGAGCGCGAAGTCGACGATGCCCAGGGCCACCGCGACGGCCGAGCCGGAGCTGGAGCCGCCGCTGATCCGCGCCGGGTCGTGGGCGCCCCGGACCGCGCCGTGCGGGGAGCGGGTGCCCACCAGGCCCGTCGCGAACTGGTCCAGGTTCGTCGTGCCCAGCGGCAGGGCGCCCGCCGCTCGCAGTCCGGCGACCACCGGGGCGTCTTCACGAGGCTCGTAGGCGTACGCCGGGCAGCCCGCGGTCGTGGGCAGGCCCGCCACGTCGATGTTGCCCTTGGCGGCGAACAGGCGGCCGGCGAGCGGCAGGTGCTCGCCCCTGGCCACGCGTTCGTCCAGCGAACGGGCCTCCGCCTCCACCTCGTCCCTCGGGCGGAGGTCGATCCAGATCTCCGGGCGGTCGACCGCTTCGATGCGGGCGTAGGCGGCACGGACACGGGAGAGAGTCGTGGACATTTCCTGTTCCTCGTTCCTCTTCAGTTCGCGGGTGGGGCCAGGACGACCAGGGCCGTTCCCGCCTCCACCTGGTCGCCCGGGCGGGCCAGGACCTGCGCCACCACGCCCGCCATCGGTGCGTGCACCCTGGACTCCATCTTCATCGCCTCCAGAGCGAGCAGCGGCTGACCCGCCGTCACCTCGTCGCCCGGCGACACGTTCAACTGCCATACGGACGCGGCGAACTCGGCCTCGACCAGCCTGCCGCCCGCCGGGACGGTCACCTCGGCCGCGGGAGCGGGCGGCGCGGCGGCGGCCTCCGCGCGGGTGAACTCGCCCGCCGCCTCCCACGCGTCCCGCTCCGCCGCGAACGCCGTCTGCTGGCGCTGCCTGAACTCTTCTATGGAGTCGGCGTGTTCGGCCAGGAAGGCCTGGTGGTCCGACAGGGAGAAGGTGCCTTCCTCGATGCGGGGTACGAAGCGGCCGGAGGTGATGTCGGCGCGCAGGTCGAGGAGTTCGTCCGCGTCGACCGGGTACCAGCGGATCCGGTCGAAGAAGCGCAGCAGCCAGGGCGAGCCCGTCTCGAACGCGCCGCGCTGCTGCCACGGCGACCAGACCTGGGTGGTCCGGCCCACGAACTGGTAGCCGCCGGGGCCCTCCATGCCGTAGACGCACAGATACGCGCCGCCGATGCCGACCGAGTTCTCGGCGGTCCAGGTGCGGGCCGGGTTGTACTTGGTGGTCACCAGGCGGTGGCGCGGGTCGAGGGGGGTGGCCACGGGGGCGCCCAGATAGACGTCGCCGAGGCCGAGGACCAGGTACTCCGCCGCGAAGACCGTGTCGTAGACGTCCGCCGGCGACCGAAGGCCGTTGACCCGGCGGATGAACTCGATGTTCCAGGGGCACCAGGGCGCGTCGTCGCGGACGCCCGCCATGTAGCGGGCGATGGCCTCGCGGGTCGCCGGGTCGTCCCAGGAGAGCGGGAGGTGCACCGTGCGGGAGGGGACCGTCAGTTCGTCGGTGGGCGGGAGGGAGGCCGCCATCCTCCGTACGACGGCGAGGAGTTCGTGCTGGGGGAGGCGGTCCGGGTCGGTCCGGATCTGGAGGGAGCGGATGCCCGGGGTCAGGTCCGTCACCCCCTCCAGGCCGGCCTGCGCCACCGCTTCCATCAGGGCGTGGACCCGCATGCGCAGGGCCAGGTCAAGGTGCATCGGCCCGAACTCGACGAGCAGGTTGTCGTCGCCGCTGCGGCGGTGGGTGATGTCCCCGTCGCGGGCGAGGACACCGCCGTCGACGATGTCGGGGCGCGGTGCGCCGGTCACGTCCACCGGTTGGAAGCGGACCGTGTCGCCGGGGCGCAGCTGGCCCAGCTTCCAGCGCTCGGAGCTGAGGACGGTCGCCGGGCACACGAACCCGCCGAGCGAGGGGCCGTCCGGGCCCAGCAGCACCGGCATGTCGCCGGTGTAGTCGACGGCGCCGACGGAGTACGGGGTGTCGTGGATGTTGGACGGGTGCAGGCCCGCCTCGCCGCCGTCGGTGCGCGCCCAGCGCGGCTTGGGGCCGACCAGGCGTACACCGGTGCGGGCCGAGTTGAAGTGGACCTTCCAGTCCGCGGCGTAGAAGTCGCGGATGTCGTCCTCGGTGAAGAACTCCGGTGCGGCGTGCGGGCCTTCGACGGCGCCGATGTGCCAGACGGAGGTGAAGGACGGGCGGTCCGTGGCCGGGGTGCCCTCGGTGACCGTTCCGCCGTGCAGGACGTCTCCCGTCCGCAGCGCCCGTCCGCCGTGGCCGCCGAACCGGCCCAGCGTGAAGGTGCTCGCGCTGCCGAGGAAGGAGGGGACGTCGAGGCCGCCGGCGAACAACACGTAGGTGCGCAGGCCGTGTTCGCTCGGTGCGCCGATCTCCAGCAGGGCACCGGCCGGCACGGTCACCGGCTCCCACTGTGCCACCGGTGCGCCGTCGAGCGTGACGGGGGCCGGGGCGCCGGTCACGCACACGGTCGTGGGGTGGGTGAACCTCAACGACGGGCCCTGGAGGGTGCATTCGAGACCGGGGGCGGCCTCGGGGTTGCCCAGTGCCCGGTTGCCGAGCCGGAAGGAGCGGTCGTCCATCGGGCCGGACGGCGGGACCCCGACCTGCCAGTGGCCGGTACGCCCCGGCCAGTCCTGCACGGTGGTGAGGGTGCCGCCGGAGACGACCTCGACGCGCGGGGTCGGGTCGACGACCGTGGCGAGGGTCGCCGTGGAGTGGGCGGACGTGGTGAAACGGGGGTCCGCGAGCGCGGCCCGGACCAGGCCCAGGTTGGTCTCGATGCCGTCGACCCGGGTGCGGGCCAGGGCCTCGTCGAGCCGCCGCAGCGCGTGGGCGCGGTCGGAGCCGTACGCGATCACCTTCGCGAGCATCGGGTCGTACGACGTGGTCACCTCGGTGCCCGTCTCCACCCAGCCGTCGACGCGCACCCCGGGGGGGAACTCGACCCGGGTCAACAGGCCCCCGCTGGGCCGGTGTTCGCGGCTCGGGTCCTCGGCGTACAGACGGGCCTCGACGGCGTGGCCGCGCGGCGGTCCCGGGTCGTGTACGACGTCCCGCTCGCCGCGCGCCAGGCGCAGCATCCAGGCGACGAGGTCGACGCCGTAGATCTCCTCGGTGACCGGATGCTCCACCTGGAGGCGGGTGTTGACCTCGAGGAAGTAGGCCTCTTCGCGTGCGGCGTCGTACACGAACTCGACGGTGCCGGCGGAGCGGTAGCCCACCGAGGCGCACAGGTCACGGGCGCTCAGGGCGAGTTGTTCTCGGATGCGGGAGGGCAGTCCGGGGGCCGGGGCCTCCTCCACGACCTTCTGGTTGCGGCGCTGGAGGGAGCAGTCGCGGTCGCCGAAGGTGACGACCCGGCCCGCGCCGTCGCCGAAGACCTGCACCTCGACATGGCGGGCGTGCTCGACGAGCCGTTCCAGGAAGACGCCGGCGGAGGAGAAGGAGGCGGCGGCGACCCGCTGGACGCGCTCCCAGGCGTCGGTGAGTTCTTCCTCGGACCGGCAGGCCGACATACCGATACCGCCGCCTCCGCCGGTCGCCTTGAGCATCACCGGGTAGCCGATGAGCCCGGCCTTCTCCAGTGCCTCGGGCAGGTCCGCCAGGAGTCCGGTGCCGGGGGCCAGCGGGACACCTGCCGCCTCCGCCGCCGCGCGGGCCGTGTGCTTGGCGCCGAACAGCTCCAGCTGCTCGGGCGTCGGGCCGACGAACACGATGCCCGCGTCGCCGCAGCGGCGCGCGAAGGCCGCGTCCTCCGAGAGGAAGCCGTAGCCGGGGTGGATCGCGCCCGCGCCGGTGTCCTTGGCGGCCCTCAGGACCAGGTCGGTGTCGAGGTAGGACTCCTTCGCGGGCGCCGGGCCGAGCCGTACCGCCTCGTCGGCGAGCCGGACGTGGGGGGCCGAACGGTCGGGGTCGGAGTACACGGCGACGGTGCGCAGGCCCAGTTCGCGGGCGGTGCGGATGATGCGGACCGCTATCTCGCCCCGGTTGGCGACCAGTACCTTGTCGAAGGTCATGCCGGTGCCCCGGTGATCGTCATCTCCACCGCCGTCGGCTCGAAGCCGTTGCACGGGTTGTTGATCTGGGGGCAGTTGGAGACCAGGACGAGGACGTCCCGCTCGGCGCGGAGCGTGAGGGAGAGGCCGGGGGCGGAGAGGCCGTCGACGATGCCGAGGGTGCCGTCCTTCTCGACCGGCACGTTCATGTACCAGTTGATGTTGGAGACCATGTCCCGCTTGCCCAGGCCGTGCTTCGCGCCCTCGGCCAGGAAGTTGTCCACGCACGCGTGCTGAGCGAAGGTGTGGTGGCCGTAGCGCAGGGTGTTGGACTCCTTGGAGCAGGCGCCGCCGACGGTGTCGTGGCGGCCCACGGCGTCGGCGGTCACCGTCATCAGCGGGGTGTGCTCGTTGGACATCAGCGCGCTGCCGGTGGTGAGGAAGATGCCGCCCTGGGCGTGGATCGTGTCGGGGGCGCTGTAGCGCACGGACGTGTCGTGGGCGTCGTACACGAGGAAGTCGACGGCCTGGTTGCCGTGCAGGTCGGTGATGGTGAGCGACTCGCCGGTCCTGATCACGGACGACCAGGCGGCGCGGGCCGGGACGACGGTCCTGGTGCTCATGAGAGCCCCCTCGCGGTGAGGAATTCGGCGGTGTTGAGGAAGGCGCGGCGGCCCTCGGGGGTGGCGTCCCACAGCGGGTCGCCCGGCGCGGTCGGTGCCGCGCGCCAGGCGAGGACCTCCAGCGGGGTGCTGACGTAGTCGGGGCGCGGGTCGGCCGGGTGCGGCACGTTGGCGATCAGCACGGTCACGTCCTGCTCGGCGCGCAGGGTGACGCTGCCGCCGGGGCCCGCCGAACCGGTGAAGTCGAGGGTGCCGTCCTCGCGGACCTCCACGCCCTGGAAGAACGACAGGGAGGGCGGCAGGTCGCGGGGTGCGAGGCCGTTCTTGGCGGCGGCCAGCTTGAACAGCTCACGACCCGCGGGGGAGTCGGACTGAGGGGTTCCGTCGCCATAGCGCTCGGTGTTCCGTACGAGGGTGGAGGTGCCGCACAGCGCGTCGTGCCGGCCGGAGGTGTCGGCGACCAGGGAGGCGAGGACGCGGCCCTGGTCGGACAGGAGCAGGACGCCCTCGCCGAGGTAGGCGTTCCACTGGACCTTGACCGTGTCGGCGACGTTCAGCCGCTCCCAGGGGCGGCCGTCGACGTACAGCAGCAGGTGGGCGCAGGCGTCGCCGTGCAGGTCGGTCAGGCGCAGTTCGGTGCCGCGGGCCAGGATCCGGTGGGTGTAGTTGCCGCCGGCCACGGTCTCGGCCCACACCAGGTGGCCCGCCTCGCAGGGCGGGGCCGGCCAGTCGGCGGCCGGGACGACCGGCATGGCCTCGGCACGTGTGCCCTCCTGTGCGCGGGCGTGGGCGCGTGCTCCGTACGTGGTCGCTGTTGCCGCCATGGCGGACCTCCGGCTGCCGAGGTGTCGTCTGCTCAGGATTAATTTCTGTCGCCCGACAGAAATTAGGGGCGCCCCGGGTCACCGGCATTGCCCACACGTTGCGGACCGGTTACCGAGCCCTCACGAAGCCCACCTGGGGGTGCCTCACGGCATCGCCGGATGCCGCCCGCATGCCGTCCGGACGGTGCCCGCATGCCGTCCGGACGGCGCTCGGGGGCTGCGCGGAGACCGGCCGGGGGCCGGCGGGAGGCCGGCGGGAGATCGGCGAGGGTGGTCGTGTGCGAGGATCGAACGCATGGAGAGCAGTGGTGGCGGGCGGCGGGTCGGCAGGCCGCGGGCCGCGCAGCGGCCGGACAGCGGCCTCGCGCCGCGTGCCGAACTGCTTGCCGCCGCCGCGGAGTTGTTCACCACCCGCGGTTACGCGGCCACCACCACCCGGGCCGTCGCCGAGCGGGCCGGGATGCGGCAGGCGTCCATGTACCACTACGTCTCCGGCAAGGAGGAACTCCTCGCCGACCTGCTGGAGTCCACCGTGACGCCGTCGCTGGCCTGCGCCCGTGAGCTGCTCGCCGACGACGTGCGGGCGTCCGAGGAGCGGCTGGCGGAGCTGTGCCGCACCGACGTGGAACTGCTCTGCGGCGGGCCGCACAACCTCGGCGGGCTCTACCTGCTGCCCGAGGTGCGCACCGAGCGGTTCGCGGGCTTTCATGCCGTGCGCGCCGAACTCAAGGACGCCTACCGGCAGTTGATCGCCGCGACGGCGGCGGGCGGCGCGCTGGTCAAGAGCGAGCTGGATCTGCGCACCGATCTGGTCTTCGGGCTCATCGAGGGCGTCATCCTCGTCCACCGCTCGGATCCCGAGCGGTCCGTCGCCGAGTTCGCCCGCGCCACCGCGGACGCGGCGCTGCGCATCGTGGGGGCCGCGGCGGCCTGAACGCCGCCCGGGAGCGGCCGACTCACCCGTGCCGGTGAAGGACTTCCGTACACCCGAACGAAGTTACTCCTTGTGTTCGAGTGATTCCCCTGTGTGTAAATGGGGTTGAGGTTACTCCACGCATGCGGTCGGTTTCATGGGGTTGCCGAATATGACACGGCGATGATCCGGTCGGACTAAGCTCGCCCGCGACGCACCGAGTTGAGATGAATTCGTGCGCCTGTTCCCAATTGTTCCGAAGATGCCGACACATCCCTACAGAGGGTGCCCACATGGTGAGTGTTCAGTCCCCACCCGGTCGCCGAGAACTTTCCTTCCTGCGTCTGATGCTGCTGCCGGCGATACTGACGGCCGCGGTGACCGGAGCCGCCGTCGCCCTGGTGACGGCGCCGGCCCGGCTCGCCGTCGGCGTCTGCGGGGCGGTCGCCACCGTTCTGGTGACCGGGGCCGGGGCCGGAGCACTGCGCCGCGCCCGCCGGCTGCACGAGCTGTGCAGGGCGAAGGACCAGCGCGTCGCGTACCTGGAACGGCGCGTGGCCGCCCACCAGGACGAGAACCACCGCCTCGCCGAGGACTACGTGCCCCTGGCGGTGGAGTGGCTCCGTGGCGGCAGTTCCCCCAGGGAGGTGATGCTCCACATGGGTGAAGACGATCCGGCCTTCCGGGAACTCGACGACGCGCAGCGCAAGGTCGTCATGAAGATCCTGGACATCGTCGACTACGAGCACGCCCTGCGCGACTCCGCCGAGCGCGCCTTCGTCAGCGTCGCCCGCCGGGTCCAGGCGATCGTCCACCAACAGTCCGCCGAACTGCGGGAGATGGAGGAGGACCACGGGCGCAACCCCGAGGTCTTCGACGACCTGCTCCGCGTCGACCACGGCACCTCGCTGATCGGCCGTCTCGCCGACACCATCGGCGTGCTCGGCGGCGGCCGCCCGGGCCGCAGCTGGCCCTCGCCCATCCCGCTGTACAGCGTGCTGCGCGGCGGCATGTCCCGGATCCTGGAGTACCACCGCATCCAGCTGGACTCCATCGCCAAGGTCAACATCCGCGGCATCTCCGTCGAGCCGCTCATCCACGCGCTCGCCGAACTCCTCGACAACGCCACCCGGTTCTCGCCCCCGCAGACCAAGGTGCACGTCAACGCGGTCGAGGTGCAGACCGGCATCGCCGTCGAGATCGAGGACGCGGGCGTCAGCCTCAGCGAGGAGACCCGCGCCAAGACCGAGAAGATGCTCGACGAGGCCAAACGCGGCGTCACCATGCACGACCTCGGCGGCGCCCCGCGCCTCGGCCTCGCGGTCGTCGGCCGGCTGTGCACCTCGTTCAACCTCCAGGTGTCGCTGCGCACTTCGGCGTACGGCGGCGTCCGCGCCGTCCTCATCATCCCCAGCGAGATGCTGACCACCGACCCCGCACCCGGCTACGCCCACGGCATCGGCGCCACCTCCAACCAGATCGACCTGAACGCGCTCGAGGGCCCCAAGCGCCGGCCCAAGAAGCGCCGGCCCACCAATCCGAAGATCCCGGCCAACGTCTCCCTCGAGGACGACGTGCCCATCGTCACCGAGTGGACCGAGAAGGGCCTCCCGCAGCGCCGCAGCAAGCAGACGATCACGATCACCCAGCGCTACAAGGAGGCGTACGCCGCGCAGGCGGCGGCCGAGAAGGCCGAGCGCGAGGGCAGGCCCAACCCCGACCCGTTCGCACAGCCACGGCCCGAGGCCGCGCCCGCGAAGAAGAAGCGGGAGCCCGGAGTGGCCTTCGAGGCCTTCTGGGAGGGCCTCAAGAAGCAGGCGCCCCCGGGTGTCCACCCGACCGACTTCACCCGCAATCCCACCGCGTACCTGCATCTGATCGAGGACAAGGCCAAGTCCGCGCCCGACTCCGCGCCCGACGACGAAGGAGACCTCACGTGATCCAGCAGCGCCAGAACTTCGACTGGGTGCTCAAGGAGCTCTACGACGGCGTGCCGGGCATCGAGATGATCGTCGTGCTCTCGGCCGACGGGCTGCGCATCGCCCGCTACGCCGGTGACCCCGACGCCGCGGACCGGGTCGCCGCGGCCTGCGCCGGACTGCAGAGCCTGGCCGGCGCCGTCGCCGACGAGATGGACAGCGTCCAGGGCGAGATGAACCTCATCATGATCGAGATGGAGGGCGGCTACTTCTACATGATGTCCGCCGGTGCCAACGCCTACCTCGCCGTCCTCTCCGACGTGTGCTGCGAGCCCGGCCGGATGAGCGCCTCGATGCGTGACCTGGTCGTGCGGATCGGCGCCCATCTGACCAGCCCGCCCCGCCGCAACGGGCAGACCGTATGACGCCTCCGCAACGCCGACGGCGCCACCCCCTGCCCGACCCGCCGCCCCCACCGCCGCCGCCCCCGCAGGAGCAGGAGGGCGGCCAGGACGGACTGGACGGACAGGACGCACAGGAAGGGGACGGGCCGAAGAAACCCGAACGGCTCTACATCATCACGGGCCCCGACGGGGAACGGGCCCCCCTCGACCTGGTGACGTTAGTCGTGGCGCGTGCCGAAGCGCCCTCCTCGGCCACCCCGGAACAGATCTCGGTGCTGCGCATGTGCGCCGCTCCGCTGTCCGTGGCCGAGGTGTCGGCCTATCTCGGCCTGCCGTTCAGCGTGGTGTCGGTGCTGCTCACCGAGATGCTGGCGGCCGAACTCGTACAGGCGCGCGCCCCGATCGTCCGGCAGAAGCTCCCCGACCGTTCCCTCCTCGAAGCGGTGATGCATGGACTTCAAAGGCTCTGAGCTGCTCCCCGGCCCACGGGTCGAGGATCACTTGCCGCACACCACGACGGCCGCGGCGAAGATCGTCATCGTGGGTGGCTTCGGCGTCGGCAAGACCACCATGGTCGGTGCCGTCAGCGAGATCAAACCGCTGACCACCGAGGAGACCATGACCCAGGCCGGCATCGGCGTCGACGACGACTACGGCTCCGACACCAAGACGGCCACCACCGTGGCCATGGACTTCGGCCGTATCCGCATCACGGACAAGGTGGTGCTCTACCTCTTCGGCACGCCCGGCCAGGAACGCTTCTGGTTCCTGTGGAACGGCCTGTTCGAGGGCGCGCTGGGCGCCGTCGTCCTGGTCGACACCCGCCGGCTCGAGGTCAGCTTCGAGGTCATGGGCCGGCTGGAGGAGGGCGGCGTGCCGTTCGTGGTCGCCGTCAACACCTTCCCCGACGGGCCCCGTTACCCCCTCGACGACCTGCGCGCCGCCCTCGACCTGCACCCCGACGTACCGATCGTCGAGTGCGACGCGCGCCGCCGGGCCTCCAGCCGGGACGTCCTGATGACCCTCATGCAGTTCCTGCACTCCCTGGCGCTGAACGGCACCCTCGCCCGACCGCACCCCCCGCACCCCCGCATCTCCTGAACCCCCACCGGATCGACCACAGTTTCGGAGCGAAACCTGTGACGCCTGAACACCCCACCACGGCCGGACCGCACGACCTCGCCCTCGACCCGCCCCCCGGCTGCCCCGCGCACGGCCGCGGCCCCGGCGGACTGACGAGACTCTACGGACCCGGCGCGGAGGACCTGAGCGAGCTGTACGAGCAGCTCCGCGAGCAGCACGGCCCCGTGGCACCGGTCCTGCTGCACGAGGACGTGCCGATGTGGGTGGTCCTCGGCCACGCCGAGAACCTGCACATGGTGCGCACGTCCTCGCAGTTCACCCGGGACAGCCGGGTCTGGACCCCGCTGCGGGAGGGCATGATCAAGCCCGACCACCCGCTGATGCCGCACATCGCCTGGCAGCCCATCTGCTCCCACGCGGAAGGCGACGAGCACAAACGGCTGCGGGGCGCGGTCACCTCGGCCATGACGACCATCGACGACCGCAGCGTGCGCCGGTACATCTACCGGGCCACGCAGGTGCTGGTCAACCGCTTCTGCGAGGCCGGCCGCGCGGAGCTGGTCGGCCAGTTCGCCGAGCACCTGCCCATGGCGGTGATGTGCCAGCTCCTCGGCATGCCCGACGAGTACAACGACCGGATGGTGGCCGCCGCCCGCGACGCGCTCAAGGGCAGCGAGACCGCCCTCGCCAGCCACGAGTACGTCGTCGGCGCCCTCAGCCGGCTCACCACGCGCCGCCGCGCCGAGCCCGCCGACGACTTCACCAGCCACCTCATCGCCCACCCCGCCGGCCTCACCGACGACGAGGTCCGCGAGCATCTGCGCCTGGTGCTCTTCGCCGCCTACGAGGCCACCGTCAACCTGCTGTCCAACGCGCTGCGCATGGTCCTCACCGACCCGCGCTTCCTCGCCCGGCTCAACGGCGGCGAGATGACGGTGCCGGAGGCGGTCGAGCAGTCCCTGTGGGACGAACCGCCGTTCAGCACGATCCTCGGCTACTTCGCCACGCAGGACACCGAGCTGGGCGGCCAGCGCATCCGCAAGGGCGACGGCCTGCTCTTCGCGCCCGCCCCCGGCAACGTCGACCCCCGGGTGCGGCCCGACCTCGCCGCCCATATGCGGGGCAACCGCTCCCACCTCGCCTTCGGCGGCGGACCGCACGAATGTCCCGGCCAGGACATCGGCCGCGCCATCGCCGACGTCGGCGTGGACGCGCTGCTGACCCGGCTGTCGGACGTCCAGCTCGCCTGCGACGAGGACGAGCTGCGCTGGACGACGTCCATCGCCTCCCGGCACCTGGTGGCCCTGCCGGTGCACTTCGAGCCGAAGCCCCAGCAGGACGTCACCCTCCGGCCCAGCCACGCCTCGGTCCCACCCCAACGCGCCCCCCGCCCCTCACTTCCCGACCCGCAGCCGACGGCCCCCGCGCCCGCTCCCGAGCCGGTCGCCATCGTTCAGCCACCCCGCCGCCCCAACGCCTGGCGCCGCTTCCTGGCCTGGTGGCGGGGGTACTGAGCCGGACTACCGGGCCCAGTCGCCGTACGACTCCCAGGCGCCCAACGCCCGGTCGCTGCGCAGCCGGTGCTCCGCCCCCGTGACCGGGTCGGTGAACTCCAGCTCCCGCGCGAGCAGTTGCAGCGGGCGCCGGAAGTCGTCGGGCGCAACGGGGGCGGCCACCTCGGGGTAGAGCGGGTCGCCGAGGATGGGCACGCCCAACGCGTTCATGTGCACACGCAGTTGATGGGTCTGCCCGGTCTCCGGGACCAGCCGGTACCGGGCGAGCCCGTCCGTCCGGTGCTCGACGGGCTCGATCCGGCTGACGGCGTTGGGCTCGCCCGGCACCTCGAACGCGGCCAGGATCCCGCGCTCCTTCACGATCCGGCTGCGCGCGGTCACCGGCCACGCGCGCGTGGCATCGTAGGGCGCGACCGCCTCGTACACCTTGCGCACCCGGCGGTCGCGGAACAGCCCCTGGTAGGCGCCGCGCTCCTCGGGGCGCACGGTGAACAGCACGAGCCCGGCCGTCAGCCGGTCCAGCCGGTGCGCGGCGCCGAGCGCCGGGAGGTCCAGCTCCCGGCGCAGCCGGGCCAGCGCGGTCTCGGTGACATGGCTGCCGCGCGGGGTGGTGGCCAGGAAGTGCGGCTTGTCGACGACGACGATGTGCTCGTCGCGGTGCACGACCTCCAGCGGGAACGGCACCGGAACCTCAGCGGGCAGCTCCCGGTGGAACCACACGAACATCCCCGGCACGTACCGCGCGTCCGGCGCCACGGCCCGTCCGTCGGCACCGACGACGAGCCCGGCCGCGAGCATCCCCTCCACGACTCCGGCGCCGGCCCCGCTGAGCCGCTCCACCAGATACTCCCGCACGGTGGCCCAGTCCCCCTCGCCCGGCAGCCGCACCCGCACCGGGTCGATCCCGTCGCGCTGCGGGAGGGGGGAGGGCGGGGGAGGGGTACGGCGTCTCATCGCCCCCAAGACTACGGCGGCGGAAATCCCGTTGGCCGGTCCTGGGCCCGTTGGCAGGATGAGGCGCATGCCCGACACCGCAGCCCACGTCCTGCCTGCCGGAACCTTCTCCGGGACCGCGCAACCCGTCCTCCCGACCGGCGACGGGCTCCTGCTGCGCCCGTGGCGGTCGGCGGACGTCCCCGCCGTGTACGCCGCCTTCCAGGACCCGCTGATGCACCAGTGGCACATCAGGGCCGCCGACTCCGAGGAGGAGGTCGCCGGCTGGATAGCGGAGTGGCAGCGGTGCTGGGACACGGAGAGGAACGCCCAGTGGGCCGTCGTCGACGAGGACTCCGGCCTGCTGCTGGGGCGGATGGCGCTGCGCTGCGTCCTGCTGAGCGAGGGCACGGCGGAGGTCGCGTACTGGACGACCGGGGCGGCCCGTGGCCGGGGAGTCGCCTCCCGGGCCACGACCGCGCTCACCGGCTGGGCCTTCGACGAGATCGGCTTCCACCGCCTGGAGCTGATCCACGCCACCGCCAACGAGGCCTCCTGCCGCGTCGCCGCCAAGGCCGGCTTCACCCTGGAGGGCACCAAGCGCAGCGCCGCACTCCACCAGGACGGCTGGCACGACATGCACCTCCACGCGCGCGTACAGGGCGACTGAGCCGCGACGGCTACGCGGCCGCCGTCTCCGGTACGGCCGCCGCCCGCCCGCGGTACGCCCGGAAGGCCACGCCCGCCGCTACCGTCACGGCCAGGAACAGCACGGTGAACCACTGGAAGTACCAGTGCCCGCCCGCCGGGTCGTACACCGCTGCCCGGGGCCAGGCCAGGTTGACGGTCATCAGGAGGCCGTAGAGCAGGGCGAGGGCGTTGACGGGGATGCCCCAACGGCCCAGGGAGAACAGCGGGGCGCCGGTCTCGTCGGTGCCGGCCGAGGAGAACCCGCCGCGCAGCCGGCGGACCAGCAGCGGTCCGGTGACCATCGCGTACGCCAGGTACAGCATCACGATGCAGGTGGTGCCGATGGCCAGGAAGGCGTCCGGCGAGGCGAAGTTGAGCAACAGGAGGGCACCGGCGAGGACGCCGACGACCAGGGCGGGGGCGCTCGGCATGCCGGTGCGGGGGTTCACGCGCGCGAGGCGGGCAGAGAAGGGCAGCTGTCCGTCGCGGGCCATGGAGAACAGCATCCGGCAGGCCGCCGTCTGGATGGCGAGCGTGGCCACCGCGATGGCGACCACCACGTCCGCGAGGAGCGCCTTGCCGACGCCGTCGCCGAGGCTGCTGGTGAGGACGTAGGAGAGTCCGTCGACGCCGAGGTGTCCGTCGGTGAGGCTGGGCGCGGCGAGCAGTCCGCCCAGGACGATCAGGCCGCCGAGGAGACCCGCCGCGCCGAGCGCGGTGAGGATCGTACGGGGCGCCGTACGGCGGGGGTCACGGGTCTCCTCGCTCATCTCGCCCGCGCTGTCGAAGCCGATCATCACGTACGCGGCGGTGAAGGAGCCGACGAGCAGCGCTCCGAACAGGCCGTTCTGCGCGGCCCCTTCGGTGTGGAAGGTGATGCCCGGGGTGCGCTCGGAGTGGGTGAGCAGCAGGACCACGATGAGTACCGCGCCGATGATCTCGGCGGTCACCCCGACCCGGTTGATCACGGACATCACCCGGTTGTCGAGGACGTTCACGAGCGTGGTCAGCACCAGCAGCACCACGCCGAGCAGGGCCGCGTTGGCCGCGCCGTCCGGTGAGGTGGGCGCCGGGTCGGTGCCGATCAGCTGGAAGCCCGACCAGATCGCGGGGAGCACCATCTGGAGGGCGAGGGCCGCCGCCGCGACGACCACGATCTGCCCGATCACCATGATCCAGCCGGCGAACCAGCCGAAGCCCGGGGTCGAAAGGCGTGACGACCACTGGTAGATCGCGCCCGAGATCGGATAGCGCGCGGCCAGCTCGGCGAAGCAGGCGGCCACCAGCAGCTGCCCGATGAGCACCACCGGCCAGGCCCAGAAGAAGACGGGGCCGCCGAACGCGTACCCGAAGGCGAAGAACTGGAAGACGGTCGTCAGGACCGAGATGAAGGAGAACCCGGCGGCGAACGACGCGTACCGGCCCAGGCTGCGGTGCAGCTCCTGGGGGTAGCCGAACTCGGCGAGGGAGCCGTCGTCGGACGCGGGGGAGTGCGGCGGGTCGGGACGTACATCGGGGGGAGAGGTCGTCGTCACGGCGGCACCTGCCTTGGGCGCGAAATAATTCCTGTCGGGCGACAGAAATTAGGGATGCGCTGTTTCGTACGCGTCACGCAGCCGTGTCCGGGGCGGGCCCAAGTCCTCACGTCCGCATCGGATTCACTCGATCGCGATATGTCGCGTGTATTGACCTCGGATTCGACTCGCGATATGTTCGGCTACGGATATTCGGATGGGAGGTGGCGGTGACCATGACGACGAGGAAGCGTCGCAAGCTCAGCAACCCGTTGGCGCTCGCCGTGCTGACCACGCTCCTGCAGAAACCGATGCATCCGTACGAGATCGCCCAGACCCTGCGCAGCCAGGGCAAGGACACCAGCACGAAGACCAACTACGGCTCGCTCTACACCGTCGTGCAGAACCTCGAGAAGTACGGATTCGTCGAGGTGACCGGTGTGGAGCGCCAGGGCAACCGCCCCGAGCGCACGGTCTACGGGCTCACCGGGGCCGGGCGCGAGGAGATGGCCGAGTGGCTGTCCGACCTGATCGCCATCCCGGCGAAGGAGTACCCGATCTTCGAGACGGCGCTCTCGCTGATGGCCGCGCTGCCGCCCGACGACGTGGTGAGACTGCTGCAGACCCGGCTGAGCTCACTCGAAGTGCAGGTGGCCAGTGGCCGGGGCGCGCTCGAGAAGCTCTGCAAGACGCTGCCGAGGCTGTTCCTCGTCGAGGTCGAGTACCAGCTCCACATGGTCGAGGCGCAGGCGGAATGGGTCGCCGGCTTCATAGAGGAACTCAAGGAGGGCTCGCTGCCCGGCGTCGAACAGTGGCAGCGCTTCCACGAGACGGGGGAGATGCCGGCCGAGTCCAGCTCATGAGAAAGACCCCGGCAGGGCTGTTCCAGCAGCCACGCCGGGGTCACGAACCCCGAACCGAACCCGCCGTGAGGCAGTTCCGGGCGATCGAGGTGCGGCACACCCAGGATAGCCCGGCGCTCTTCACGTGGATCAGCGGATCATCAGTCACGCATCCCAGGAGAGTCCCGTCATGAGCGCAACGCGCGCGCCCGCCGTCGAGGCGCGGCAACTCGTCAAGACCTACCCCGGTGACGTCACCGCCCTCAACGGCATGGACGTCACGGTCGAGACCGGCACCGTCTTCGGGCTGCTCGGCCCCAACGGCGCCGGCAAGTCCACCACCGTCAAGATCCTCACCACGCTGGCCCGCCCGGACTCCGGCACGGCCACCGTCGCCGGGCACGACGTGCTGCGCCACCCGGACCGGGTGCGGCGCGCGATCGGCGTGGTCGCCCAGAACTCCGGCGTCGACCCGGTCGCCACCGGCCGCGAGAACCTCCGCCTCCAGGGCCGGCTGTACGGCATGAAGGGCGCCGAACTGGACCGCAGGGTCGACGAGTTGCTGGAGCGCTTCACCCTCACGCAGGCCGCCCGCCGCCCGGTCAAGGGCTACTCCGGGGGTATGCGGCGCCGGCTCGACGTCGCCCTCGGCCTGGTGCACCGTCCCGAGGTGCTCTTCCTCGACGAACCGACCACCGGCCTGGACCCCGAGGCCCGTGCCGCGATGTGGGACGAGATCGGCCGGCTGGCCGGCGAGGAGGGCCTGACCATCCTGCTCACCACGCACTACCTGGAGGAGGCCGACCGGCTGGCGGAGCGCGTCGCCATCGTCGACCGCGGCCGGGCCGTCGTCACCGGCACCCCCGGCTCCCTCAAGGGCGAACTCCGCGGCGACGCCGTGCACGTGGAACTGCGCATGGCACTCGGCGAAGCGGGGCGCACCCTGCTGCGCGACACCCTCGGCGGACTGCCGGGCGTGCACGAGGTGCTGTGCGACGGGCGCCGGGTCAGCGTCCGCGCCGACGACGGAGCCGCCGCCGTACCCGCGCTGCTCGGCGCGCTGGAGCGGGCCGGCGTCGGGGTCGCCACCGCGACCGTCGCCCGCCCGTCCCTGGACGATGTCTATCTCCGGTACGCGGGCCGCAGGTACGCGGAGGCCGACACCGGCACGGACTCCCTCGTCCTCGCGGGAGGTGCGCGATGAGCACCGCCGTCACCCAGACCTGGTACATGACACAGCGCCAGCTGATGGTCTTCGCCCGCCAGCCCGCCTTCGCGGTCATCACCCTGGTCCAGCCGGTCATCTGGCTGTTCCTCTTCGGCGGTCTGTTCAAGAACGTCGTCGAGCTGGGCGGCTTCGGCACGACGTCGTATCTCGGCTACCTGGTGCCGGGCGTGGTCGTGATGAGCGCGCTGAGCGCCAACATGTGGGCGGGCATGGGCACGTTGGAGGAGATCCAGCGCGGCACCCTGGACCGCTTCCTGACGACCCCGGCCAGCCGGGCCGCGCTGATGAACGGCAACGTGGTGCACAACGGCATCGTCACCGCCCTGCAGTCGACGGTCATCGTGCTGCTCGGCCTGCTGGGCGGCGCGGACTATCCGGGCGGGGTCACCGGTGCCGCGGTCCTCGTCGTCGCGTCGGTGCTGCTGGGCACGGTGTTCGGGGCGCTGTCCAACGCCCTCGGCATGCTGGTGCGGGAGCGGGAGTCGATCATCGGCATCAACACGTTCCTGCTGCTGCCGCTGACGTTTCTGTCCTCCGCCTTCATGGCACCGGCCCAGATGCCGTCGTGGATGCGGCACATAGCCGACTTCAACCCGCTGAACTGGGCGATGGCGGCGGGCCGTTCGGCGCTGACCGCCGACCCCGACTGGGGTGCGGTGCTGCTGCGCTGCGGCTGGCTGCTCGCGCTCGCCACGGCCTCGGTGTGGCTGTCGATCCGGACGTTCAGGTCGTACCAGCGGTCGGTGTAGCGCCACGGCTTCTGCCGGCGGCCCGCGCCGCGAGGCCGGGCCGCTGCCGCGCCACACGCCACAGGACCGCGCCTCTGCCGCGCCCTGAAGGGGCGCGGGGCCGTGCCACTGCGCGACTCGGCCGGGCGGGCGCGAACCCCGCCGCGGACCTGCGGTTCGGTGTGGTGGCGGGCCCGGCGGGCGCCGGTGGCCGTGCTGGGGCGTGCCGTGCTTCGAGCCGAGCGTCAGGCGGCCGGTGCCGTGCCCTCCTGCTCCTGTTCCTGTTCCACGCGTGCGTTCCACTCCCGCTTCGAGGCCTGCCAGCCGTCCTCGTTGTGGCCGAGCCGCCAGTAGCCGGAGATGGACAGGTCGTCGCGCGGGATCTGCAGGTCGACCCGCAGCAGCCGGCGCAGTTCCTTCACGGCCGCGGCCTCGCCGTGCACGAACGCGTGGACGCGGCCCTCGGGGAAGGCCAGTGTGCGGACCGCCTCGACGAGCCGCTCGCCGACGGGCCGGTCGCCGCGGTGCAGCCAGGTGACCTCCACGTCGGAGTCGATCTTCTGCTCCTCCTCGGGTCCGGAGACCTCGATGAAGGCGTGGGCCACGGCCCCCGAGGGCAGCGACTCCAGAGCGGTCGCGATGGCGGGCAGGGCGCTCTCGTCACCGGCGAGCAGATGCCAGTCGGCCTCCGGGTCGGGGGCGTAGGCGCCGCCGGGGCCCATGAAACGGACGGTCTCGCCCGGCTGCACGCGCACGGCCCACGGCCCGGCCAGGCCCTCGTCGCCGTGGATCACGAAGTCGAGGGTCAGCTCGCGGTGTTCGGGGTTCCAGTAGCGCACGGTGTACGTCCGGGTCACGGGCCACTGCTCACGCGGGAAATCCGCCCGGATCTGCTCCATGTCGAAGGGCTCCGGGTAGGTCACACCCTCGGGGCCGAAGAGCAGTTTGACGTAGTGGTCGGTGCACGCGCCCGCGGCGAACTCGGCCAGTCCCTCGCCGCCGAGCACCACGCGCTGCATGTGCGGGGTGAGCCGTTCGGTGCGGACGACCTGCGCGGAGTGGGGTTTCCGCGGCTTTCGTGCCGGACGTTCTGCCATAACGGCCTCCCATGCTGATATGGTTAGGTTAACCTAAGTTAGCATCCCTCCCCCGGTGATGCGCCCCCTGAAGAGAAGTTGATTCACTTCTCTTGGTGAGAATGGCTTTCAGTCACGGCGAATGTCATTCCCCATACGCGAGAACATTGCTTACGCACTCAGTGTGTTCAGCAGCCGCTGCAACGATCCGCCGAGCCCCCAGCGCTCCGCCAGTCCCTCCAGTGTCGCCCCGTCGTGCGGCGCGTGGGGCAAAGAAGTGTTCACATCCGGCAGCGGCACGTCATCGGCGACCCGGACGACCTTCGGCGCGACGGCGACGTAGGGCCGGGCCTCGTCGAGCCGCTTGCGCTGCGACGGGGTGAGCTTCGCCCTCGGGTCGTCCACCGCCGCCATGATCCCGGCCAGGTCGCCGAACTCGGCCAGCAGCTTGGCCGCCGTCTTCTCCCCGATGCCCGCGACCCCCGGCAGGCCGTCGCTCGGGTCGCCGCGCAGCAGCGCCAGGTCGACGTACCCGCGCCCGTCCACGCCGTACTTCTCGCGCAGCCACGTCTCGTCGGTCAGCTGCAGCGTGCCGACCCCCTTGAGCGGGTACAGCACCCGCACCCCACGCGCGTCGTCCACCAGCTGGTAGAGGTCGCGGTCGCCGGTGACGATGTCCACCGGGCCCTTCGCCCGCGCGGTGAACGTGCCGATGACGTCGTCCGCCTCGTAGCCGGCGACGCCCACGCGCGCGATGCCCAGCGCGTCCAGCACGGCCTCGATGACCGGCACCTGAGGGGAGAGCGTGTCCGGCACCTCCTCCTCGTCCGGACCGGCCTCGCGCTCCTCGGCGACCCGGTGCGCCTTGTAGGAGGGGATGAGATCGACCCGCCACTGCGGGCGCCAGTCGGCGTCCATACAGGCGACCAGCTCGTCGGGCCGGTGGTCCTTCACCAGGCGGTCGATGAAGTCCAGCAGCCCGCGCACGGCGTTCACCGGCGTCCCGTCCGGGGCCTTCACGGAATCCGGCACCCCGAAATAGGCGCGGAAATAGAGCGAGGCGGTGTCGAGAAGCATCAGTTGTCCGGTCACGCCTCGCATCATGCCGCACGGGTGCCCAAGTGACCGGCGGGTATTCACTCAGGTGACACGCGTTACGCCGTCACACGCGGTCCGTCGCCACGGCAAGGATCAGGCCAACCACGCAGAGCTATGCCCGAGCCCGAGCCCGGGCACTTGCGAAGCCGGGGACCACCGGGAACACTCACGCGCGTTCGCGCATTGAACCGAAAAGGCGGAGAGCGATCACGCACCCCGACACTCGGCCGGCCCGATCGGCTGGCGTGAACTGTGAGGTCGTAGGTCACGCCATGTGTCCTCGATGTGACGGGCACATGAAACGGTTTGCGGAACATGCGTAGGGTGCAGAGAACTCCTCAGGAGAAGGCGTCCGGATATCCGGACACCGGTACCGACGAGCGAAGGAGAAGGAGGGAGCCGGAGCGATGGGCGACCACAAAGACGACCACAAGGAGCAGCCGCTGCGGGTGGGCGCGGCCGTCCGGCGTCGACGCCGGTCCCTGGACCTCACCCTCGCCGTCGTGGCCGCGCGCAGCGGACTGTCGGTCCCGTTCCTGAGCCAGATCGAGAACGACCGCGCCCGCCCCAGCACCACCTCCCTGGAGAAGCTCGCGGACGCCCTGCGCACCACCGCCGTCGAACTCCTCGCCGCCGCCGACCCGGCGTGCAGCGTGGACGTCGTACGCGCCGAGCTCCCCGACGCCTCCGCGCCCGGGCCGCGCTCCCGTTCCCTGGTGCGCGGTCACCACCAGATGCACGCCACGGAGTTCACCGGCGACCACGAGGCGGGCCGTGAGATCCAGTACCGCAACGACCAGCTGATGTACGTGGCCGACGGCGCCGTGGAGATCGAGGCCGAGGGCCGCGCCTACCGCCTCGGCCGCGGCGACACCCTGTACCTCACCGGCGGTGTCCGCCACCGCTGGCGCGCGACCGTGCCGGACACCCGGGTGGTCGTCGTCGCCGTGGCGGAACACATCGAGGCGGTCCGGGGGGACGGGAAGCGCTAGTGCGGGTGGTCTCCCTGGTGCCGTCGCTGACGGAAGCCGTGGCTCTGTCGGCGCCCGGTGCGCTCGTCGGTGCCACCGACTGGTGCAGCCACCCGGGCGACCTCGACGTCACCCGGATCGGCGGCACCAAGAACCCGGACGTCGAACGGATCGTCGGCCTCGCACCCGATCTGGTGATCGCCAACGAGGAGGAGAACCGCGAACCGGACCTGACCGCACTGCGGACGGCCGGCGTCGAGGTGCTGGTCACGGAGGTGCGCGACCTTCCGGCGGCCTTTCGCGAGCTGGCCCGGGTGCTGGCGGCGTGCGGCGCGCGGTCCCGCCCGCGCTGGCTGGACGAGGCCGAGGCCCGCTGGGCGGAGCAGCGCCCGCTGGAGCCCCGCGCCACCGCCGTCGTACCGATCTGGCGCCGCCCCTGGATGGTGCTGGGCCGGGACACCTTCGCCGGGGACGTCCTGGCCCGCCTCGGCGTCGACCACCTGTACGCGAAACACCCCGAGCGCTACCCGCGGATTCCGGTCGACGACCTGCGGGCCGCCGCCCCCGACCTCGTCGTACTGCCGGACGAGCCCTACCTCTTCACCCCCGACGACGGCCCGGAGGCCTTCCCCGGCCTGCCCTGCGCGTTCGTCAGCGGACGGCACCTGACGTGGTACGGACCCTCGCTCGCCGAAGCTCCGCGGGCGCTGGCCGAGGCGCTGCGAGCAGCCCGCCGCTGACCAGCCCGCGAAAGGTGTGCACGGCTACGACGACCCAGGCGCCGACGAGGACGACGTACAGCCCGGTCGCGAGCACGCCGTAGGCGACCAGCCCGGTGTGCCGGGCCAGGGACGCCGCACCGGTCACACAGGTGCCGACCGGAAAGGTGAAGGCCCACCAGGTCATCGAGAAGCCCATCCCGAGGCGCCGGGCGCGCACCGTCTGGGCCACGGCCAGGCACAGCCACAGCAGTGCGAAACCCAGCACCGGCACGCCGTACAGCACGGCGAACACGGCGAGCGCGCGGCTCTCCGGGCCGGTCAGCACGCCGGGCGCGACGTCCGCGAACCTCCCGACGGCGGTGGTGGACTGCCCCAGCGGCCCCAGGACGAGGAAGAGGGAGGGGGTGAGCGCGAGGGGCAGCGGCCCGCCGCTGAGCAACCGTCCGAACACCGGCGGCAGCATCAGCGCGGTGCCGAGCAGGCTCAGCCCGAACAGCGCGAAGCACGCAAGGAGCAGGGTCTCCCTCGGCTGCCCCGGCGGCAGATGCGGCACGAGCGACGGCCCGAGCGCGGCCGACACCATGGGCGCGACCAGCGGCAGCAGCCACACGGGCGTCGCCTGGCCCGCCCCGACCTTGTGCCGTACGGCCATGAGGTACGGCACGACGACGGCCGCCGCCAGCGCCACGACCGTACCGGCACCGAACAGCACGGCGTCGAGGACGACCGCGGCCGGCACGCCGATCCAGTACCGCCCGGCGGTGTGGGCGGCGCCGCCGACCGCGAGCAGCGCCATCGCCAGGCAGCCGTAGAACGGGGCCACGGCCGGGTCGAGGAGGTGTGCGCGGGCCTGGTCGCGGTGGTGGCGCCAGTGCAGGGCACGGGCGACGAGGAGGGCTGCCAGGAGGGCGAGGGAGAGGGCCCAGACGGCGGCGCGGACCGTTGGGGGCGGGGGGAGCGGAAGGGAGGCTCCGGCCGAGGCGACCATCGCCGTGCCCATGACGGTGGCGTACCAGTTGGGGCCGAGATGGCGGACGGTGTCCATGACCTCCACGGTCGCGGGGGCGGGGGATCGCGACCAGGGAGGATGTCTGTATGAGGGCATAAGCTGGCCTTATGAGCAGGGGTACCGCTGGTGCGGAGGAACAGACCGGGGTCGCGCGGTCCCTCGCGCATCGCGTCCCGGATCTCGGCGCGCTGGAGCTGCTGCTGGCCGTGGCCCGGCTGGGCAGCCTGGGCGCGGCGGCGCGCGAGCTCGGCATCACACAGCCCGCCGCGAGCAGCCGGGTGCGGTCCATGGAACGTCAGTTGGGCGTGGCTCTGGTGGACCGTTCGCCGCGCGGCTCCCGGCTCACGGACGCCGGGGCGCTGGTGACGGACTGGGCGCGGCGGATCGTGGAGGCGGCGGAGGCGTTCGACGCGGGTGCGCAGGCGCTGCGGGACCGGCGGGACTCGCGGCTGCGGGTGGCCGCGAGCATGACCATCGCGGAGTATCTGCTGCCCGGCTGGCTGCTCGCGCTGCGCGCCCAGCGGCCGGACACGGCGGTGTCGCTGCACGCGGGGAACTCCACGGTGGTGGCGGAGCGGTTGCTGTCCGGGGAGGCGGACCTGGGCTTCGTGGAGGGGTTGACCGTGCCGCCCGGTCTTGACTCCGTGGTGATCGCCCACGACCAGCTGATCGTGGTGGCCGCGCCCGTGCATCCCTGGGCCCGTCGCCGACGTCCGTTGGCCGCCGCCGAGTTGGCCTTGACGCCGCTGATCCTCCGGGAGAAGGGCTCGGGGACGAGGCAGGTGCTGGACACCGCGCTGGGGGGTCTCGCCCGGCCGCTGATCGAGCTGTCCTCGACCACGGCGGTGAAGGCGGCGGCGGTGGGGGGAGCGGGGCCGGCGGTGCTGAGCGAACTGGCGGTGGGTGACGAGCTGGCGCTGCGGCGGCTGGTGCGGGTGCCGGTGGAGGGGGTTTCGCTCGCCCGCGATCTCCGTGCCGTGTGGCCGACGGGGCACCGCCCCACGGGGCCGGCCCGTGACCTGCTGTCCCTGACCCGGGGGTGACCGTCCCAGAGGGCTCCGCCCCCTGGACCCCCGGCCTGTGCCCACCCACCACCAGACTCGGTAAGTCGAAGAGCGTTTGAGGATTAAAGCGTGGCGCGGTGTCGCCACTGGCCCGCACCATCGACCCCATGGTCACCTCCGCCCCGCCCGCCGAAGGCACCCGTACCCCCTGGGAAGCCCTGCCCGCACCCGTCCGTGCCGCCGTCGCCGATCTCCTCGGCGGGCCCGTCGCGCACGCCGCCACCCAGCCCGGCGGTTTCTCCCCGGGCGTGGCCGCCCGTCTGCGCACGGCCGCCGGACAGCGCGCCTTCGTCAAGGCGGTCAGCGCCGACACCAACCCGGACAGCCCGGCCCTGCACCGCCAAGAAGCCCGCAACGCCGACGCGCTCCCGCCCGGCACCCCCGCGCCCCGCCTCCTCGGTACCTACGACGACGGCACCTGGGTGGCCCTGGTCTTCGAGGAGGTACCCGGCCGTCAGCCCCATGTCCCCTGGCGGGAACCGGAGTTGCGGCGGGTGCTCGACGCGGTCGACGAGCTGGCCCGCGTCCTCACCCCCGCCCCGGCCGGGGTCCCGGCGCCGCCCGCGGCCGAAGCGCTCGCCGACAGCTTCGCCGGCTGGGAGCGCCTGCGGGCACCGGAGCGGCACCGCGAGCGCGCCCTCCTCGACCCCTGGACCCGCGCCCGTCTCCCCGAACTCGCCGACCTGGCCGCGGGCTGGGCGGACGCCATCGCCGGGGACACCCTCGCCCACGGCGATCTGCGCGCCGACAACATGCTGCTCACCGACGACGACCGCGTCGTCTTCGTCGACTGGCCGCACGCCGTGCGCGCCGTCCCGTGGTTCGACCTGCTGGTCATGCTGCCCTGCGTGCGGGCCCAGGGCGGACCGGACCCGGAGGAGCTGTTCACCGCGCACCCCGTGGGCCGGAACGCGGACCCCGACGGTGTCACCGCCGCGCTCGCCGCACTGGCCGGCTACTTCGTCGAGCACGCCCTGCGCCCGGCCCCGCCCGGCCTGCCCACCCTGCGCGCCTTCCAGCAGGCTCAGGGCGAGGCGGCTCTCGCCTGGCTCAGGGAGCGATCGGAACGACGGGAACGACGGGAGTGACGGGAGCGGCAGGCGCGGCGGACACGACAGACGCGGCGGACGCGGCGGACGCTGCCGTGACCAACGCCCGCATCACCCGCAGATCCTCGGCCATCTCCGGGTGCCACTGGACGCCGAGGACCCATCCGGCGTCGTCCGGCAGCTCCACCGCCTCGACCGTGCCGTCCGCCGCGTGGGCGGACACGACGAGCCCCCTACCGAGGCGGTCCACCGCCTGGTGGTGGAAGGTCGGTACCGACGCCTCCTCGGGCACCGCCTCGGCGTAGCGCGTGCCGGGCACCGGCTTGACCGGGTGCCGGCCGAAGACGCCGGGCACTGCCGCGTGTCCGTCGATGTGCTGGGTCAGCGTGCCGCCGAGGGCCACGTTCAGCAGCTGCATGCCCCGGCAGATGCCCAGCAGCGGGAGCCCGGCCGCGAGGGCGGCCTCGACGAGGGCGAGTTCCCAGGCGTCCCGTGCCCGGGCCGGCGGGCCCGTGCGGGGGTCGCGCTCGGCGCCGTAGCGGACCGGCTCGACGTCCGGACCGCCGGCCACGACCAGGCCGTCGAGCCGGGCGACCGTCGCCGCCGCGTGCTCGGGAGCGTCCGGCGGGAGCATCGCGGCCAGGCCGCCCGCCCGCTGCACCAGGCGCGGGTACCCGGCCGGCAGCAGCGCGGCCTCCAGCTCCCACACACCCCAGCGCGCGCCGGCCTCCAGATACGTACTGACGCCGATCAGCGGCCGTCCGCCGTCCGTCATGCACCCTCCCGCCAACTCAGGGACTGCCACTTCAAAGGACTGTACGCATACCATTTCATGTCAGGAAGCCCCTGAGTAGTGCCGCCGTCCCCGCGCAGTGCTCCCGCATCATCTCCCGCGCGCCGTCCGCGTCCCCGTCCAGCACCGCCTCCACCAGCGCGGTGTGCTGCCGCTGCGAGTGCTCCAGGTTGCGCACGAGGAGGGGGATGCAGTCCAGCAGGTCGTTCACCGTCGCGCGGACCGCCGCGTACTGCCCGGTGAGGGACGGCGAACCGCACAGTTCGGCGAGCGTTAGGTGGAGCAGGGTGTCCAGGCGGCGGTAGTCGGTCAGCGGTGCGTCCTGGGTGCGGGCGAGGGCCTCGCGCAGCCGGTCCGCCTGCGCGTCCGTGAGGCCGTGCGCGGCACACAGGCCCGCCGCCCCCACCTCCAGCACCTCCCGGAAGCGCAGTACGTCCTCGATGTCGATCTCCGCGACCCGGCGGCGCAGTTCGTCCTCGCCGCCGGCGTCCGTGCGCGGCAGGACGAACGTTCCGCCGTAGCGCCCCCGCCGGGACTCCACGAGCCCCTGGTCCTGGAGTACCTTCAGCACCTCGCGCAGCGTCACCCGGCTGATCCCGAGCCGTTCCGCCAACTCCCGCTCGGCAGGCAGCCGTTCGCCCCCCGGGACCAGACCCAGCCGGACGACCTGCAGGATCTGCTCCAGCGCCTCCTCGAAGCCGTTCCCGGCCCGCACCGGCCGCAGCACCGGTGTCAGCCGGTCGTCCGGTCCGCCGTCAGCGTCCACCGACATCTGGCCGCGCCCCCTTCCCAAGCAATGGTTCTCCGCAATACCTTATGGCTCCCGGCCCGGCCGCAGAAGCGCAGCGGCAGCGCGAAGAAGCCGAAGGAGCCCCACCGTGGCAGACCGCACACCCCCGCTCGCCGTCGAGGAACTGCACGCCCTCGTCGCGAGCGGTGAGATCGACACTGTCGTCCTGGCCTTCCCCGACATGCAAGGGCGTCTGCAAGGCAAGCGGTTCGCCGCCCGGTTCTTCCTCGACGAGGTCCTCCAGCACGGCACCGAGGGATGCAACTACCTCCTCGCCGTCGACACCGAGATGAACACCGTCGACGGGTACGCGATGTCCTCCTGGGACCGGGGCTACGGCGACTTCGCCATGCACCCCGACCTGTCCACCCTGCGCCGCGTCCCCTGGAACGCAGGTACGGCGATGCTCATCGCCGACCTCGCCTGGAACGACGGCTCCCCGGTGGTCGCCGCGCCCCGCCAGATCCTCCGCCGCCAGCTGGAGCGCCTCGCCGGGCACGGCTTCACCGCGCAGGTCGGGACCGAGCTGGAGTTCATCGTCTTCAAGGACACCTACGAGCAGGCCTGGGACGCGAACTACAAGGGGCTGACCCCGGCCAACCAGTACAACATCGACTACTCCGTCCTCGGAACCGGGCGGATCGAGCCGCTGCTGCGCCGGATCCGCAACGAGATGGCCGGCGCCGGCCTCACCGTCGAGTCCGCCAAGGGCGAGTGCAACCCCGGCCAGCACGAGATCGCCTTCCGCTACGACGACGCCCTCGTCACCTGCGACCAGCACGCGATCTACAAGACCGGCGCCAAGGAGATCGCCGCCCAGGAGGGCGTCTCCCTCACCTTCATGGCCAAGTACAACGAGCGCGAGGGCAACTCCTGCCACATCCACCTCTCGCTCGCGGACGCCGCCGGCGACAACGCGATGGCCGGGCCCGACGGGATGTCCGACGTCATGCGGTACTTCCTCGCCGGACAGCTCGCCGCGCTGCGCGACTTCTCCCTGCTCTACGCCCCCAACATCAACTCCTACAAGCGGTTCCAGCCGGGCTCCTTCGCCCCGACGGCCGTCGCCTGGGGGCACGACAACCGCACCTGCGCGCTGCGGGTCGTGGGACACGGCCGCTCGCTGCGCTTCGAGAACCGGCTGCCCGGCGGTGACGTCAACCCGCACCTCGCCGTCGCCGGGCTGGTCGCGGCCGGGCTGTACGGCATCGAGCAGAAGCTGGAGCTGCCCGAGGCCTGCCCCGGGAACGCCTACGCCGCCGACTACGCGCATGTCCCCACCACGCTCCGCGAGGCCGCCGAGCTGTGGGAGAACAGCCCGATCGCACTGGCCGCCTTCGGCGAGGAGGTCGTCGCGCACTACCGCAACATGGCCCGCGTCGAGCTGGAGGCCTTCGACGCGGCGGTCACCGACTGGGAACTGCGCCGCTCCTTCGAGCGCCTGTGATGCACCTGCCTGAGATGCCACGCCCGTGAAAGGTTCTTCCGTGTCCGACCAGCACCCGCACGAGCTGATCGTTCTCAACCCCGCCACCGAGGAGGTCGTCGCCACCGTCCCCGCCGCCGACGCGGCCGACGTGGACCGCGCGGTCGGCCGCGCGAGCGCCGCCCAGACCGGCTGGGCGGCCGCCGCCCCCGCCGACCGGGCCCGGCTGCTGCGCCGCTTCGCCGACGTCGTGGACACCCACCTGGAGGAGCTGGCCCGGCTGGAGGTCCGCGAGGCCGGCCACCTCCTCGGCAACGCCCGCTGGGAGGCCGGCAACGCCCGTGACCTGCTGCTGTACGCGGCCGGTGGCGTCGAACGGCTCCTCGGCAGCCAGATCCCGGTACCCGGCGGCTGGAACGTCACCTTCCACGAGCCGCTCGGCGTGGTCGGGGTGATCGCCCCCTGGAACTTCCCGATGCCGATCGCCGCCTGGGGCTCCTTCCCGGCGCTCGCGGCGGGCAACGCGGTCCTCCTCAAGCCCGCCGAGACCACCCCGCTCACCGCCCTGCGACTGGCCGAACTCGCCCTGGAGGCGGGCCTGCCCGAGCACCTCTTCCAGGTCCTGCCGGGCTACGGCGCCGTCGCCGGACGCGCTCTCGTCGACCACCCAGGCGTCGCGAAGATCGTGTTCACCGGCTCCACCCGCACCGGCCGCGAGGTCATGGAACGCTGCGCCCGCCAGGTCAAGCCGGTCACCCTCGAACTCGGCGGCAAGAGCCCCAACGTCGTCTTCGCCGACGCCGATCTGAAGACCGCCGTCGACCCCTTCTCGTTCCTCGACAACTCCGGCCAGGACTGCTGCGCCCGCACCCGCATCCTCGTCCAGGAGTCCGTCTACGACGAGGTGGCCGAGCACCTCGCCCGGGAGCTGTCCGCCGTCGTGGTCGGCGACCCGGCCGACGAGACGACGCAGATGGGTCCGCTGATCTCCCGTCAGCAGGTGGACCGCGTACGGTCGTTCGTGCCGGACGACGCCCAGGGGCTGCGCGGCACCGCACCCGACGGGCCCGGCTTCTGGTTCCCGCCGACCGTCCTCACCGGCGCCGCGCCCGACTCCGACGCCGCCCGCGAGGAGATCTTCGGACCCGTCGCCGTCCTGCTTCCCTTCACCGACGAGGCGGACGCGATCCGGCTCGCCAACGACACCCCCTACGGCCTCTCCGGCTCCATCTGGACCCGTGACGTCGGCCGCGCCCTGCGGGTCTCGGGGGCCGTGCGCGCCGGGAACCTGTCCGTCAACTCCCACTCCAGCGTCCGCTACTGGACCCCGTTCGGCGGCTTCAAGCAGTCCGGCGTCGGCCGTGAGCTGGGCCCGGACGCCCTGACCGCCTTCACCGAAACCAAGAACGTCTTCATCAGCACGGAGGGCCCCGCACAGTGACCGAACAGATTGTGTGCCGCCGACTGGTCGGCCGCACCGCCGTCATCACCGGAGCCGGCAGCGGCATCGGCCTCGCCACCGCGCGCCGGCTCGCCTCCGAGGGCGCGCACGTCGTCTGCGGCGACGTGGACGAGGTCCGCGGCAAGGCCGCCGCGGAGGAGGTCGGCGGGATCTTCGTGAAGGTCGACGTCACCGACCCCGAGCAGGTCGAAGCGCTGTTCAGGACGGCGTACGACACCTACGGCAGCGTCGACGTCGCCTTCAACAACGCGGGCATCTCCCCGCCGGACGACGACTCCATCCTGGAGACCGGCCTCGAGGCCTGGAAGCGCGTCCAGGAGGTCAACCTGACCTCCGTCTACCTGTGTTGCAAGGCCGCCATCCCCTACATGCGGCGCCAGGGCAGGGGCTCCATCATCAACACGGCGTCGTTCGTGGCCAGGATGGGCGCCGCCACCTCGCAGATCTCGTACACCGCGTCCAAGGGCGGGGTGCTGGCCATGTCCCGCGAACTGGGCGTGCAGTTCGCCCGGGAGGGCATCCGCGTGAACGCCCTCTGCCCCGGGCCGGTCAACACCCCGCTGCTCCAGGAGCTGTTCGCCAAGGACCCCGAGCGGGCCGCCCGCCGGCTCGTCCACATCCCGGTCGGCCGGTTCGCCGAGGCCGAGGAGATCGCCGCCGCCGTCGCCTTCCTGGCCAGCGACGACTCCTCGTTCGTCAACGCCAGCGACTTCCTGGTGGACGGCGGGATCTCGGGCGCCTACGTCACCCCGCTGTAGGCCCGCCGCCGGGTCTCACAGGAACGTGTGGCCTTCGCCCCGGTAGGTCGGGACGGTCGCCGTCACCCGGTCGCCCTCGACGAGGTGCAGCACCTCGAACCGCTCGCACAGCTCACCGGCCTTCGCGTGCCGGAACCACACCTTGTCGCCGATCAGCAGATCGTCGGCGGGCGAGCCGAGCAGCGGGGTCTGCACCTCGCCGGCGCCCTCCTGGGGGTCGTAGCGCAGCCCCTCCGGCAGATACGGCACCGGGCTGCGGTCCTGCCCCGCCGCGCCGGAGGCCGGGTAGCCGCCGCCGAGGACGGTCACGACGCCGACGCCCGGGCGCCGTACGACGGGCTGGGCGAACAGCGCGGCCGGACGCCCGCTGAACGACGTGTAGTTGTCGAAGAGCCGCGGCACGTACAGGCCCGACCCGGCCGCCACCTCCGTGACGGCGTCCTCGGCCACGGTGGACTCCACACTGCCGGTGCCGCCGCCGTTCACGTACTCCAGATCCGGTACGACGGCCCGCACCGCGCGCACCACCGCGGCGCGCCGCTCGGCCAGTTCACGGCGCGCGGTGGTCTGCATGAGGCGGATCGCGCGCGAGCGCAGGGGCCGGCCGGCGAGGGAGTCGCCGACACCGGCGATGTGCCCCTCGTACGCCATGATCCCGACGACCTTGAATCCCTGACGCCGACTCACCGCCCGGGCCACGTCGGCCACTTGGGCGGGGGAGTGCAGTGGGGAACGCCGGGCCCCGACCCGCACCCGGCCGCCCAGCATCTTCAGCGCGGTGTCCAACTCCAGGCAGACCCGGACGACTTCGGTCCCGCCGGCGCGCGCCGCGTCGATCAGGTCGAGCTGGGCGACGTCGTCGACCATGACGGTGACGGCGGCGGCGAGCTTCGGGTCGGCGGCCAGCTCCGCGAACGCGGTGCGGTCGGCCGAGGGGTACGCGAGCAGGATGTCGTCGAAGCCCGAGCGGGCCAGCCACAGGGACTCGGCGAGCGTGAAGGACATGATGCCCGCGAAGCCGTCCTTCGCCAGAACGCGTTCCAGCAGGGTCCGGCAGCGGACGGACTTGCTGGCCACGCGGATCGGCTTGCCGCCCGCCCGGCGGACGAGATCGGCGGCGTTGGCGTCGAAAGCCTCCAGGTCGACGATCGCGAGAGGGGCGTCGAGATGCTCGGTGGCCCGGTCGTAACGGGCCCGGTCGGCGGCGCGCGCAGTCATGAACGAAGCCTGCCAGACAGGATTACCGCAGGGTAGGGGGACGTTCCGGGCAGATACCCCGCAGCTCGCGGACTCGTTCACGTTCGCCCAGGAACAAGCCGTAGAGTGACGCGCACGCACGGAGAACGGCTCCGGCCGGAAAACCGGGCCGGGATGCCGGTCCGCCTGTGCGGGTATGCGTGCCCTGGACGGACCACCGTGTCCGCACCGGGGCACCGGGCAAGCGCAGGACGGCCCGCGTACGAGAACGACGGCCCGGGCCAGAGGAAACGGGGGGTGCATGAGTACGGAAGCACGCCGCGCCTCGGTACCGCCGCGCCCGGACGTCCCGCCCCGCCCCGGCGTACCCCCGCGCCCCGCCCAGCCGCCCGCGGCGGCCGACGAGCGGGAACAGCGGGAGGAACCGCGCGAGGAGCGGAGCGGCCGGCACGGGGAGAAACCCGCGGAAGACACACCAAAGCGGTCCGACGCGGACGGCACCGCGGGCGCGTCGACGGCGCCCGGACCGCCGGCCCCGGACACCCCACCCCGCAACCGGCCGGGCCGCACCAGGAACCCCGCGTCCTGGGTCCGCCCGTACGCCCCGTCCGCTCCTCACACGGCCCCCATGACCTCGCCTCCGCCGCCGCCCGCCTCGGCGCGTTTCCCGGACGCCCCGCCCCCGCCGTCCCGCCCGGCCACCCCTCCCGAGGACTTCCGGCGGACCCCCACGGACCCCGCGTCCGCGCCCCCTCGGCAGACGCCGCCGCCCGGCGGTGCCCCGGCCGGCACGCGTCCCGCGGGCCCGACGGCTCCCCGCCCCGCCGAGTCGCGTCCTTCCGCCTCCGCCGGCCAGGGCACCCCAACTGCCGCCGACGCGCGCTCTTCTGGTTCCGGTCCGTCCGGTCCGGGTGCGGCGCCTGCCGATGGTGCCGCGCATCCTGGCCGGCGTTCTGCCGGTTCCGGCCCGTCCCGTCCCGGGACCCCTGCTGCCGACCGTGCCGCGAAGCCGGCCGACGCGAACCCTTCCGGTTCCGGCGCCCCCCGTCCCGCAGGATCGTCCATTCCCCGCCCCGTCGGCTTCTTCGGCGCGGCGCCTTCCGGTTCCGGTTCCGGGTCTTCCCGTGCCCCCGGTGACCCGGGTGGCGCCGGTTCCGTGGAGTCCGCCGGCCCGCGTTCCGCCGATCCGGCCGGCTCCCGCCCCCCGTCGGGGGGTTCGACGGTGCCCAGGCCCGCCGGGTTCTTCGTCACACGGAACGGTGGCTCTCGGCCCGTTGGTTCGGCGGTTCCTCGAGCTGCCGAGTCCACGGACGGCAACGGCTCTCGGCCCGTGGGTCCGGTCGGACCTCGTGCTGCCGAGTCCACCGACGGCAACGGCTCTCGGCCCGCGGGTCCGGTCGGACCTCGTGCCGGTGAGGCCGGTGACGGCAGTGGCTCGCGGACGGCTGCTCCTGTTCCCGGCAGTGCCTGGAGTCCGCTGTCGCGTAGCTGGGTGCCCAGTCCGGGGTCCGCCGATGAGGCGGAGGCCGTCTCCGCGCCGCCGGTGGTCGATCCCGACGCCCGGCCGGCCTGGTCGCCCACCTCCGCCGTGCGGCACCCCGACTACGCCGTCCCGCCCCCGGTACCCCCGAAGCCGCCCGCACGCCCCACGGCCGAGCCGACCGCTCCCGCCCCCGACGGCGGGATGTCGCCCGATCCGGCGCTTTCGTGGAGCGCTCCCATGACGCCGAACGGTGCCCCCGGGGCCACGCGGCCCGTCGTGACGTTCGCCCGGCCCGAAGGGTTCGGGGACACCCCCCGGGCCGTCGGCCGACGGGCGCGCACCGTCCTGGCCGCCGCCTCCCTCGTCCTCGGAATGGGGCTCATCGGCGGTGCCGTCACCGGAAGCTGGCTCGTCGGGGAATCGGGCGCCAGCAGTGAGCGGGACACGTACACCACCGCCGCCGGGCTGTGGCACAACGTTCCCGTCGACCAGCTCTTCCCGCCCACCGTGGACGGCCAGGGCGCCGGCCCCGGCGGCGCCGACCGCACCTGGACGCGGATCGCCGTCGCCCCGGACAGCGGCTGCGCCGACGCCTTCGACCCGCTGCTGCGCCAGGTCCTCGCGCCGGTCGGCTGCGCGCGGCTCCTGCGCGCCACCTACACCGACGCCACCCAGAGCTACGTCACCACCGTCGGCCTGCTCTTCACCACCGCCGACGCGACCGCCATGGGCTCCCTGGAGACCCGGTTCGACAAGGAGGGCCTGGCCCGGCGGACCGACCTCATGCCTCGCGCGTACGCCGCGAAGGGCACCGTCGCCGCCGGCTTCGGCGACAGGCAGCGGGCCTCGTGGACGATCTCCGTCCTCACCGACGCGCCCGTCGTCGTCTACGCCGTCTCCGGCTGGGCGGACGGCCGTACCGTCGACTCCCCGCAGCCCGGCCCGGAGGCCACCGCGTCCGGTGCCACCACGGCCCCCGCCCAGGCCGGCCTCGGCAACGAGGCGCAGGGTCTCGCCGACCGCATCGAGCGCAGCCTGCGCAAGACCGCCGTCGCACCCCCCTCGGAGCAGCCGCAGAAGCAGACACAGCGGAAGTTCTCGGAGCACGCCTCATGAGCCGTCGTACCACCGCCCGCAGGGCGGGCCTGCTCTGCTGCCTCCTGGCCGGCTCGCTGGCCCTCCTGCCCGGCGCCCCCGCCTACGCGGACGGCATCCGCGCCCAGCAATGGGCCCTGGACGCCCTGCACACCGAGGAGGTCTGGCAGACCACCAAGGGCGCGGGCACGACCGTCGCCGTCCTGGACACCGGTGTCGAGGCCGACCACCCCGACCTCGTCGGCAACGTCCTCACGGGCAAGGACATGGTCGGCTTCGGGGCCGTCGAGGGCCAGCGCGCCTGGGCCCGGCACGGGACGGCCATGGCCAGCATCATCGCCGGGCACGGACACGGCTACGGCGACGACGACGGCGTCATGGGCATCGCCCCCGAGACCAAAATCCTCCCCGTCCGGGTGATCCTGGAGGACGGCGACCCGCAGCGCACCAAGGCCCGCAACACCCGAGGCAACGCCCTCGCCGAGGGCATCCGCTGGGCCGCCGACCACGGCGCCGACGTCATCAACCTCTCCCTCGGCGACGACTCCGTCTCCGCGCACCCGGAGCCGGCCGAGGACGAGGCCGTGCAGTACGCCCTGAAGAAAGGGGTGGTCGTCGTCGCCTCGGCCGGCAACGGCGGCGAGAAGGGCGACCACATCTCCTACCCGGCGGCCTACCCCGGCGTCATCGCGGCCACCGCCGTCGACCGCTACGGCACCCGCTCCTCGTTCTCCACCCGCCGCTGGTACGCCACCGTCAGCGCGCCCGGCGAGGACGTCGTCATAGCCGACCCGGACCACAAGTACTACCAAGGCTGGGGGACGAGTGCCGCCTCCGCGTTCGTATCCGGGGCCGTCGCGCTGGTCAAGGCCGCCCACCCCGGACTGTCCCCGGCGCAGATCAAGACGCTCCTGGAGGACACCGCCCGCAACGCCCCGTCCGGCGGTCGCGACGACTCCCGCGGCTTCGGCTTCATCGACCCGGCCGCCGCCATCAAGGCCGCGGGGGAGCTGAAGCCCGACGACCTCGAGGCCGCGTCCTACGGCAAGAAGTACTTCGGCGCGGGCCCCGACGCCGCCCCCTCCGACGACACCACCTCCAACCTGGCCGCTCCGCTGGCGGGCGCCGCCGGGGTGGTGCTCCTGGTGGCCGCGGTGTTCGTGTGGCGTGGCCGCCGGGAACCGCACGACTACGACGACGAGACGTACTGACGCCTCCCCTGCTCGGCAGCCGTGGCGAGCTACCCGGCAGCCGTGGCGAGCGCCGACACCGCCGCCTTCGCGGCCGCCTCCACCAGCGTGATCCCCTTGGCCTGCGTCGCGTTGCCGTCGGACAGCACGGCCACCAGGTAGGTGTGGCCGCCGGCGGTCACCCGCCCGATGCTGTTGATGTCCCACAGACCCGTCGTACTGCGCGCCAGCCAGCCGTTCTTCAGCGCCCACGACGAGCCGTCGGCCGCCACCGAGACACCCCAGTGCTGGCCGGTGGCTATCTGCCCCATCAGCCCCTGGATGTACGACCGCGAGGCCTCGCTCAGCTCCGAGTCGTCCCCGAAGACCTGCTGGAGCAGGGTGAGCTGGTCGGCGGCGGTGGTCTGGGTCAGCCCCCACAGCGCGCCGTCGCCGCCCTCGGTGCCGGTGAGCCCGAACCGCTCGTTCGCCGCGTCCAGCCCCTCGGCCTGCCCGATGGCGTCCCACAGCGCCGTCGCCGAGGTGTTGTCGCTGTTCTCGATCATCGTGGTGGCGTACGACTTCTCGGTCGCGGTCAGATGACGGCCGGCGTCCTGCGCCTGGAGCAGCAGGGTGGCCAGGATGTCCACCTTGACGATGCTCGCCGTGTCGAAGGCGGCGTCGCCGTACGTCGCCCCGTCCCCGGAGTCCGTGTCGAGCACGGCCACGGACACCGCCGCGTCGCCCGGCACCGTCACCGACTTCATTGCCTTCGCCAACACCGCGTCGTAGTCCACCTCGGACGCCGCGACCGACTCCACCGAGACCTCCCCGTCCGCCGACTCCGACTCCGACGCGGACACCGACGGTGTCGGCTTCGGCTTCGGCTTCGGAGAGGACGACGATACGGCGCTGCCGCCGGACTGCGCCTGAGCCTGCGCCTTCACATAAACGGTGCCGCCCGCCGTGACGCCCAAAACGGCCACGGTGGCGAGCGCGGTGTAGAGGAGCGGACGGCGCCGGGACGGTCGCGCGCGGCGGCCTCGACGTGCTCTGGAAGACTCCATGCCCGTGATGGTGGCCGCGGCGACTGTGCGGGCCGTTAGACGGACGTTAGAGGCGCGTCAGCGATGTCTGAGAATCCTGTGAAAGTGGTGTCCGCCGCGTTTCCGGCCCCGCACAAGCCCAGCAGCATTCCCCCGATAGGGTCGGGACCGTGGCGAACAAGAACATTCCCGACCCCGGCTTCTCCGACGACGACGGCTCCGCCGACCCCCGGCTGAGCGCGGCGCTCGCCGCCTGGGCCGAGGACCGCACCGCCGTGGGGCCCGTGCTCGAAGCCCTGAAGGGCGCCCGGCTGCTCGTCCCCGTGGTCGCCGTGCTCGGGGAACTGGAGGAGGCCCCGGAGGACGGGAACGGGCTGCGCCGCGAGAAGACCAGCGACATGGCTGTCCCCACCCTGAAGGCGGGTGCCCGCACCGCCCTGCCCGCCTTCACGTCCACCGACTCCCTCGCCCGCTGGGACCCGGCGGCACGTCCCGTCGCCGTACCCCTGCACCAGGCGCTCCAGGCCGCCGCGCACGAGCGGGCGGACACGGTCGTACTGGACCTGGCCGGGCCGGTGGCCTTCGAACTGACGGGACCCGCGCTGCTCGCGCTCGCCGAGGGCCGTACGACGACGGATCCGCTCGCCGATCCGGCCGTCCGGGAGGCCGTGCGCACGGCGGTGGCCGCCGAGCCGGCCGTGGTCAGCGCCCACCTCGGGCCCGGCCGGGCCGACGGCACCCTGGCCCTCGTGCTCGACCCGGCCGCCACCCCCGCGGACGCCGCCCGGGCGGTGGCCGGACGCCTGGCCGCGGACGAGACACTGAGGGCCCGCCTGGTGCTCGGTCTCGACCTGGCACTGCTGCCGGCCGGGACCACGCCTCCGGGCGAGCCCCTGTACGTCAGAGGGTGAGCGGCTAGCCGTAGACCGGGCCGGTGTACTTCTCGCCCGGTCCCTGGCCCGGTTCGTCGGGGACGAGCGACGACTCGCGGAACGCCAGCTGAAGCGACTTCAGGCCGTCGCGCAGCGGTGCCGCGTGGAAGGAGCTGATCTCGGTCGTGCTCGCGTCCAGCAGCCCGGCCAGCGCGGTGATCAGCTTGCGGGCCTCGTCCAGGTCCTTGTACTTCGCGCCTTCCTCGGTGAGCCCCAGCTTCACGGCCGCGGCACTCATCAGATTCACGGCGACCGTCACGATCACCTCGACGGCCGGGACCTCGGCGATGTCGCGGGTCATCTCGTTGAAATCGGGGCTCTCACTCATGCGGAACACGATAGGGGCAGCGCCCGCCCGGTTCTGCGGCAAGGCTCGATTCGCCGTTCCTCGCGGGGGCTGCTAATCTCATACAACGACCGGTCGGACACGCGTGCCTCCCAGCAGGCGGGCCCGGCCCACAAGTGGAGGCTCCGAACTCCCACCCGACTGCTCCCCCAGGGGCGGCGGGTCACCCGGTCAGGCGGTCACCATCGTTCCGTACGGACGATGGAGTCGCCCGGTAGTGCGCCCCGCGTTCCACGCGAAGGTGCTCCGGTAGCGTTTTGGAGCCCCCGTGTGTGATCGTTCGGGGCATTTTTTGTGCTTCGGCGTGGTTAACAGGCTAACGAACACAGACGTTACGCGGCCGTCCGCCAGACCGCCGCGTGGTGCTACCGAGGAGGATCCATCAGCGCCGAGCCCCGCATCAACGACCGGATTCGCGTTCCCGAGGTGCGACTTGTCGGTCCCAGTGGCGAGCAGGTGGGCATCGTCCCCCTGGCCAAGGCACTGGAGCTTGCGCAGGAGTACGACCTGGACCTGGTCGAGGTCGCGGCGAACGCCCGCCCGCCGGTCTGCAAGCTCATGGACTACGGGAAGTTCAAGTACGAGTCGGCCATGAAGGCCCGTGAAGCGCGCAAGAACCAGGCGCACACGGTCATCAAGGAGATGAAGCTCCGGCCGAAGATCGACCCGCACGACTACGACACCAAGAAGGGTCACGTCGTCCGGTTCCTCAAGCAGGGTGACAAGGTCAAGATCACGATCATGTTCCGCGGTCGTGAGCAGTCCCGGCCGGAGCTCGGCTACCGACTGCTGCAGCGTCTCGCGTCGGACGTCGAGGATCTCGGGTTCATCGAGTCGAACCCGAAGCAGGACGGCCGGAACATGATCATGGTTCTCGGTCCGCACAAGAAGAAGACCGAGGCCATGGCCGAGGCCCGTCAGGCGCAGGAGGCCCGCAAGGCCGAGGCGAAGGCCAACCCCGGCCGCTCGCAGAACGCCGCGGACCCCGACGCCGTGCACACCGAGTTGGACGACGACGTGGACGCCGAGGCCCCGGCCGAGGCTTCCGCCGAGGCGTGATCCACCGGGGGCGAGAGTCCCCGCGGACATAACCGATACAAGAGCGACGCTCCAGCCGTGCCCGGTTTCACGACCGGGCACCGGAGCGCCACCGACGAGGAGAGAACGGCGCTATGCCGAAGAACAAGTCGCACAGCGGTGCCAGCAAGCGCTTCAAGATCACCGGCTCCGGCAAGGTGCTCCGTGAGCGCGCCGGCAAGCGCCACCTGCTCGAGCACAAGTCGTCCCGCGTGACGCGTCGCCTCACCGGCAACGCCGAGATGGCCCCGGGCGACGCCGCGAAGATCAAGAAGCTTCTCGGCAAGTGACGTATCCGGCGCTCGCCATCGAGCGCCGTACGCCGGAACCGGGACCCAATCGATTCCGGGTCGTGTGAGTCCAACCACGGCCCCGCTACAAGGAGTTAACAAGTGGCACGCGTCAAGCGGGCAGTCAACGCCCACAAGAAGCGCCGGGCGATCCTCGAGGCGGCCTCCGGCTACCGCGGTCAGCGTTCGCGCCTGTACCGCAAGGCCAAGGAGCAGGTCACCCACTCGCTGGTCTACAACTACAACGACCGCAAGAAGCGCAAGGGCGACTTCCGTCAGCTGTGGATCCAGCGCATCAACGCCGCTGCCCGCGCCAACGGCATCACCTACAACCGCTTCATCCAGGGTCTGAAGGCCGCGAACGTCGAGGTCGACCGCAAGATCCTGGCCGAGCTCGCCGTGAACGACGCCCCCGCGTTCGCCGCGCTCGTCGAGGTCGCGCAGAAGGCGCTGCCGGCGGACGTCAACGCCCCCAAGGCCGCGTGACGCTGCTCTGGCTCCGGCCGCTGTGACCGAGGACCCGTAGGTTTTCCGACCTGCGGGTCCTTTGCTGCGGCGGCATCGGCCGTCGTTCAGGTGCGGGCCGGTGGGGGCTGATCGCGCAGTTCCCCGCGCCCCTGGGGTGTTGCCGGCACGGGTGGGCGCAGCGGCACCCCGCGCTGCGGCGGAAAAAAGAGTCAGCGGCGGAAAAGAGTCAGGTGAACCAGAAGATGCCCCCCGTCAGCCCCGAGCTGATCTCCCCCCGTTCCCCCCGGGTCTCCGCCGCGCGGCGGCTTGGGCGGCGGAACTTCCGGGGGAAGGAGCGGCTGTTTCTCGCGGAGGGCCCGCAGGCCGTACGGGAGGCGGCGCTGCACGGCGGCGAGACGCTGGTGGAGCTGTTCGCCACGGTCGAGGCCGCGGAGCGGTACGCCGACATCGTCGGGGACGCCAGGGACGCCGGCGCGCGGATCCACCTCGCCGCCGACACCGTCATCGAGGACATCTCGACCACCGTCACCCCGCAGGGACTCGTCGGGGTCTGCCGGTTCGTCGACACGCCGTTCGAGGAGATCCTCGCCGCCCGCCCGAAGCTGGTGGCCGTGCTGGCACACGTACGCGACCCCGGCAACGCGGGCACCGTCCTGCGGTGCGCCGACGCCGCCGGGGCGGAGGCCGTCGTACTGACCGATGCCTCCGTGGATCTGTACAACCCGAAGGCCGTCCGCGCCTCCGTCGGATCGCTGTTCCACCTGCCCGTCGCCGTCGGGGTTCCCGTCGAGCAGGCCGTGGCCGGGCTCCAGGGCGTCGGTGTACGGATCCTCGCCGCCGACGGCGCCGGGGACGACGATCTCGACGACGAGCTCGACAAGGGCACCATGGGCGGCCCCACCGCGTGGGTGTTCGGGAACGAGGCGTGGGGGCTCCCGGAGGAGACCCGCACGCTCGCGGACGCCGTCGTACGCGTCCCGATCCACGGGAAGGCGGAGAGCCTGAACCTGGCGACCGCCGCAGCCGTATGTCTCTACGCATCGGCCCGTGCACAGCGCGCCTCCGGAGGGTGCCGCTCCGTCACCGAGAGCTAGTAGGGTGACGAACTCGGGGGCCTCGTCCGGGAGGATGGGAGGTGGGGTACGAGGATGAGTGTCGGCACGAGCAGCGCACCAGGAGCGGCCCGACCGCCCGGTGACCTCGCCGAACTCCACGTCGACCCCGACGACCTGCCCGACGGGCTGGTCGTCGCCGACGAGCACGGGCACGTGATCTGTTTCAACGCCGCCGCGGCCCGGATCACCGCCGTACAGGCGCGGGACGCCCTCGGACAGCGGCTCGACAAGGCGCTGCCGTTGGAGGACCTCGAAGGCCGCCGCTGGTGGCAGCTCACCGACCCCTACGGCGGCCTCGCCATCCGCGTCGGCCAGCCCGAACGCAACCTGCTGCTCCCGGGTGGGCGGGAGGTGCTGGTCACCGTGCGGTACGTCCGCACCGAGCCCACCGGGCCCGTCCGCCGCGTCGTCGTCTCCCTCCGTGACACCGAGGCCCGCCGCCGCACCGAGCGCAGCCACGCCGAGCTGATCGCCACCGTCGCCCACGAACTGCGCTCCCCGCTCACCTCCGTCAAGGGCTTCACCGCCACCCTGCTCGCCAAATGGTCCCGCTTCACCGACGACCAGAAGCGGCTGATGCTGGAGACCGTCGACGCCGACGCCGACCGGGTGACCCGGCTCATCGCCGAGCTGCTGGACATCTCGCGGATCGACTCCGGGCGCCTGGAGGTGCGGCGGCAGCCCGTCGACATCGGGGCCGCCGTCGGACGGCACATCCAGGCGTACGTCGCCGCGGGCCAGCCCGCCGACCGGTTCCTGCTCCGGATAGCGCAGCCGCTGCCTGCCCTGTGGGCCGACCCCGACAAGGTGGACCAGGTCCTCAGCAACCTGATCGAAAATGCGGTGCGGCACGGCGAGGGAACCGTCACGATTGACGTCACGCCCGCCGCGTCCCCCCGGGAGGGGGAGGAGACCGGCACATCGGTCACCGTGAGCGACGAGGGCGCCGGCATCCCGGAGGAGTCCATGAACCGCGTCTTCACCCGCTTCTGGCGGGGCAGCAAGCGCGGCGGCACGGGCCTCGGGCTGTACATCGTCAAGGGCATCGTCGAAGCCCACGGCGGCGTCATCACGGTCGGCCGCGCCCCCGGCGGCGGCGCCGAGTTTCGATTTACGTTGCCCGTGAGCGCCCCGGCCTACCTGGCCTAGGCGCCCGCGGGCGCGTTCGTACACCCTCACCCCGTTAGACTCGGCCTTTGGCACTCTGTGTCCCACGCACGACAGACCCACGAGCCGGTCACGGGGACCTTCAGCCAGCCAATCGGAAGCACGGGAAGAGATGTCGGCACCGAATAAGTCGTACGACCCTGTCGAGGTCGAGGCGTTGAAACCGGAAGAGATCGAGCGCATGCGGGACGAGGCGCTCGCCGCCTTCGCCGCCGCGGACTCCCTCGACGCGCTCCAGGAGGCCAAGGTCGCCCACACCGGGGGCACCTCCCCGCTGGCGCTCGCCAACCGGGAGATCGGCGCCCTGCCCCCGCACGCCAAGGCCGCCGCCGGAAAGCTGGTCGGCCAGGCCCGCGGCGCCGTGAACAAGGCCCTCGCCGGCCGCCAGGAGGAACTGGAGGCCGAGCGGGACGCCCGGGTACTGGTCGAGGAGGCGGTGGACGTCACCCTGCCGTACGACCGCGTACCGGCCGGCGCCCGCCACCCGCTCACCACCCTGTCCGAGCGCATCGAGGACGTCTTCGTGGCCATGGGCTACGAGGTCGCCGAGGGCCCGCAGGTCGAGGCGGAGTGGTTCAACTTCGACGCCCTCAACATCGGCCCGGACCACCCGGCCCGCGGCGAGGCCGACACCTTCTTCGTGCAGGGCCCCCAGGGCGGCACCGAGTCCGGTGTCGTGCTGCGCACCCACACCTCGCCCGTGCAGATCCGCTCCCTCCTCGGGCGCGAGCTGCCGGTCTACGTGATCTGCCCCGGCCGCGTCTACCGCACCGACGAGCTGGACGCCACGCACACCCCGGTCTTCCACCAGGTCGAGCTGCTCGCCGTGGACGAGGGCCTGACCATGGCCGACCTCAAGGGCACCCTGGACCACATGGTCCAGTCGCTGTTCGGCGAGGGCATGAAGACCCGGCTGCGGCCGAACTTCTTCCCGTTCACCGAGCCGTCCGCCGAGATGGACATGGTGTGCTACGTCTGCCGCGGCGAGTCCGTCGGCAACCCCGACCGCCCCTGCCGCACCTGTTCCAGCGAGGGCTGGATCGAGCTCGGCGGCTGCGGCATGGTCAACCCCAAGGTGCTGGCCGCCTGCGGCGTCGACCCGGAGAAGTACAGCGGGTTCGCCTTCGGGTTCGGCATCGAGCGGATGCTGATGTTCCGCCACAACGTCGAAGACATGCGAGACATGGTCGAGGGTGACGTCCGGTTCACCCGGCCGTTCGGGATGGAGATCTGATGCGGGTCCCGCTTTCCTGGCTGCGGGAGTACGTCGACCTGCCGGCGACCGAGACCGGCCGTGACGTCCAGGCCAAGCTCGTTTCCGCCGGCCTCGAGGTCGAGACCGTCGAGCAGCTCGGCGACGGCCTCAAGGGCCCCCTCGTCGTCGGTCAGGTGCTGACCATCGAGGAGCTGGAGGGCTTCAAGAAGCCGATCCGCTTCTGCACGGTCGACGTGGCCACCGCCAACGGCACCGGTGAGCCGCAGGAGATCGTCTGCGGCGCCCGCAACTTCGCCGTCGGCGACAAGGTGGTCGTGGTCCTTCCGGGTGCCGTCCTGCCCGGCGGCTTCGCCATCGCCGCCCGCAAGACGTACGGCAAGACCTCCCACGGCATGATCTGCTCCAGCGACGAGCTGGGCATGGGCGACGACGGCACCAAGGGCATCATCGTGCTGCCGCCGGAGACCGAGGTCGGCAAGGACGCGATCGAGCTCCTCGAACTGATCGACGAGGTCCTCGACATCGCCGTCACCGCCAACCGCGGCGACTGTCTGTCCATCCGCGGCGTCGCCCGGGAGGCCGCCATCGGCTACGGCCTGCCGCTGCGCGACCCCGCCCTGCTCGACGTACCCGGCCCGAACGCCTTCGGCTACCCGGTCCAGGTCTCCGACCCCTTCGGCTGCGACCGCTTCACGGCCCGCACCGTCACCGGTCTGAGCCCCGAGGCACGCTCCCCGATCTGGCTGAAGCGCCGGCTGCAGAAGGTCGGCATGCGCCCGATCTCGCTCGCCGTCGACATCACCAACTACGTGATGATGGAACTCGGCCAGCCGCTGCACGCCTACGACCGCTCGCTGGTCCAGGGCACCGTCGGCGTGCGCCGGGCCGGGGAGGGCGAGAAGCTCGTCACCCTCGACGGCGTCGAGCGCGAGCTGCACGCCGAGGACCTCGTCATCACCGACGAGCGCGGCCCCATCGGTCTCGCGGGCGTCATGGGCGGCGCGAACACGGAGATCGCGGACCACACGGATGTGGACAACTCCACGACCGACGTCGTCATCGAGGCCGCCCACTTCGACGCGGTGTCGATCGCGCGCACGGCCCGCCGTCACAAGCTGTCCTCCGAGGCCTCCCGCCGCTTCGAGCGCGGCGTCGACCCGGCCGCCGCCGCGGCTGCCGCGCAGCGCACGGTCGATCTGCTGGTGCTCCTCGCGGGCGGCACGGCCGACGCGGGCGTCACGGAGGTTCTCGCGCCGTCCGCCCCGCACACCGTCACCGCCCCGGCGGACCACCCGGACAAGGTCGCGGGCGTGGTGTACGGCCGGGAGACCGTCGTCCGCCGCCTCCAGGAGATCGGCTGCGACGTCTACGGGCAGGACGAGCTGATCGTCACCGTCCCGTCCTGGCGGCCCGACCTCGTCGAGGCCAACGACCTCGCGGAGGAGGTCATCCGCCTGGAGGGCTACGAGAACCTGCCCTCCACGCTGCCCAAGCTCCCCTCGGGCCGCGGCCTCACCCACCGCCAGCGCCTGCACCGCCGCGTCGGCCGCGCCCTCGCCGGCGCCGGCTACGTCGAGGCACCGAACTACCCCTTCATCGGCGAGGGTGTCTTCGACCAGCTCGGCCTGGCCGCCGACGACCCGGCCCGCCGCGTCGTCAGGCTCACCAACCCGCTCAACGACGAGGAGCCCGCACTCCGTACGTCGCTGCTGCCGGGGCTGCTCGGCGCCCTGCGCCGCAACGACGGCCGGGGCGGCCATGACCTCGCGCTGTTCGAGACCGGGCTGGTCTTCCACCCGCGCGAGGAGGGGTCGGCCGGGGTCGCCGGGCACCTTCCGGTCGACCGGCGTCCCACCGACGAGGAGATCGCCGCGCTCGACGCCGTGCTCCCCGAGCAGCCGCGCCATGCCGCCGTCGTCCTCGCGGGCGCCCGCGAGCAGGCCGGCTGGTGGGGCAAGGGCCGTCCGGCCGACTGGGCCGACGCGGTGGAGGCGGCGCGGGCCGTCGCCCGTGAGGCCGGTGCGGAACTGGTCGTCCGGCAGGGGCAGTACGGTCCCTGGCACCCCGGGCGCTGCGCCGAGTTCGTGGTCGTCCTGGACGGCTCCGAGACGGTCGTCGGCCACGCCGGTGAGCTGCACCCGCGTGTCGTCAAGGCGCTCGGCCTGCCCGCGCGTACCTCCGCGATGGAGCTGAACCTCGACGTCCTGGAGGCGGTCGGCGACGGCACCCCGCAGGCGCCGAGCATCTCCACGTTCCCCGTCGCCACGCAGGATGTCGCCCTCGTCGTCGACAAGTTCGTCCCCCACGCCGAGGTCGAGGCCGCGCTGCGTGAGGGTGCGGGCGGTTTGCTGGAGGCGATTCGGCTGTTCGACGTGTATGTCAACGACGAGCAGCTGGGCGACGGCAAGAAGTCGCTGGCGTACGCGTTGCGCTTCCGTGCGAGTGACCGGACGCTGACCGTTGACGAGGCGTCGACTGCCCGCGACGCGGCGGTTGCGCTGGCCGGGGAGCGTACGGGGGCGGTCCTGCGGGGCTGATGTCGTATGCCGGGTGCGGGTGAGCTGTGGCTGGTCGCGCAGTTCCCCGCGCCCCTAGAAGCACTCGGGTGCAGCCCACTCAGGGGCGCACCGGCGGAGCCAACCGCCGGGCCGCCGTTTGTTTGAGGGGGAGCCGGCGGCCCGGCGAACCTCTTTCGAGGCATTCCAGTCAACCGGCCGGGAACGCTCAGCGACAGCGCGCGTACAGCGCGAATGCGGGCACTGTCTTCACACCCCGTGTGAAGACGGACCCACTACTCTGGCGGCACCGAGGCACCGGGGGGGCATCCAATGCAGCCCAACACTCTGCTCGACGCGATCCTGGACGAGGCGGGCGTCTCGCACGCGGGCCTCGCCGCCCATGTGAACCAGGCCGGCCGGGCCCGCGGACTCGCGCTGCGGTACGAGCACACGGCGGTCGCCCGGTGGCTCAAGGGGCAACGGCCGCGCGGCCAGGTACCCGACCTGATCTGCGAGGTGCTCGCGGGGCGGTTGCACCGGTCGGTCACGCTGGACGACATCGGCCTCGGTGTGCCGGGCGAGCCGTTCAACCCCCACGGCACCTCCCTCTCCGGCTTCGTCGAGCGCGCCACCGCCCTGTGGCGCTCCGACGAGCAGCAGCGCCCGCACCTCCTCGGCGCGCCCGCCGTGACCGGTACGCCCGCCGTGATGCCGGTGTGGGAGTGGGAGAACCCGCCGGAGGACGTGGACGTCTCCCGAGGCGGCCGGCACCGGGTCACCTGCGCTGACATCGAGATGCTGCGCGCCGCTCGCGCCCACTACGAGCAGATGTACCGCAAGGCGGGCGGCGTCGCGACCCGCAGCCGGATCGTCGGCTTCCTCAACGCCGAGACCGCCCCGCTCCTGCGCGGCAGTTACACCGACGAGACGGGGCGTCAACTGCACCGCGCCACCGGTGGGTTGGTGGCCGTCGCGGGCATCTGCGCGTACGACTCCGACGCGCACGGCCTGGCCCAGCGCTACTTCCACCAGGCGCTGCGGCTGGCAAAGGCCAGCGGGGACCGGAGACTTGGTGCGTATGTGATCGCGCTGCTCGTCAACCAGTCGCTGTTCATGAGGGAGTACCGGCAGGCCGTCGCCTTCTCGGAGGCCGCGCTGCGGACGGCCGGCCGGCACATCACCCCCGCTCTGGCCTCCGACCTCTACGCGATGCAGGCCAAGGCGTTCGCCCACCTCGGCGACGGCACGAGCGCCCTGTCGTGCATCCGGCGGGCGGAGACGGCCGCCGAACGTATCCGGCGCGGACACGAGCCCGACGAGACCGGCTATGTCCAGCCCGGTCTGGTCAACGTCCAGGTGGCGGAGGCGCTGCTCAGCCTCGGTGAGATCGCCGCGGCGGCCGAGCATGCGCACGCCGCCGTCGACAACCCCGCGCACGACCGGGGCCGGGTGCACCGGCTCGCCATGCTCAGCACGATCGAACTGCGCCAGGGCCATGCCGACCAGGCCGTGGTCACCGCCGTGCAGATGGCCGAACAGGCCCGGGGGATGGAGTCGCAGCGGCTGCGTGACAGACTCCGGGCGGTGCGCGAACACCTCGCCCGCAGCGGCTGCGCGGGCACGTCCGAGGCCGCCGAACTCATCGACGGAGCACTGCGCGTACCGCTGTAGACACAGCCGCTGCTGCGATATTGCCACTCACCCGACGGAAGGTGGCAGAACCGTGCAGTGGACGAAACAGAACGAACAAACTGTGTATGAAAACCGCTGGTTCAGCGTCAACCTGGCCGATGTGGAGCTGCCGGACGGCCGGCACCTCGATCACTTCCTGATACGTCTGCGGCCGGTAGCCGTGGCCACGGTGGTCAACGAGGCGAACGAGGTCCTGCTCCTGTGGCGCCACCGCTTCATCACCGACAGCTGGGGCTGGGAGCTCGCCGCAGGTGTCGTCGAGGACGGCGAGGACATCGCCGAGGCCGCGGCCCGGGAACTCGAGGAGGAGACCGGCTGGCGGCCGGGGCCCCTGCACCACCTGATGAGCGTGGAACCGTCCAACGGCCTCACCGACGCCGTCCATCACATCTACTGGGCGGACGACGGCGAGTACGTGGGACACCCCGTGGACGACTTCGAGTCGGACCGCCGGGAGTGGGTACCCCTCAAGATCGTCCCCGACCTGGTCGCCCGGGGGGAGGTCCCGGCCGCCAACATGGCGGCCGCGTTGATGCTGCTGCACCATCTCCGGCACACCGGGGACTAGTGGGACAGCGTCACGCGGGTGTGTGCGAAGGCCGCGGGCCCGGCACTCCGTGGAGTGCCGGGCCCGTACAAGTGACGGTCGGTCATCAGTACGTGTAGAAGCCCGAGCCGGTCTTGCGGCCCAGCCGGCCCGCGTCCACCATGCGCTGGAGCAGCGGGGGAGCGGCGTACAGCGGCTCCTTGTACTCGTCGTACATCGACTGCGCGACCGAGGCGACCGTGTCCAGCCCGATCAGGTCGGACAGCTTCAGCGGGCCCATCGGGTGGGCGCAGCCCAGCTCCATGCCGTTGTCGATGTCCTCGCGGCCGGCGATGCCCGTCTCGAACATCCGGATCGCGGACAACAGGTAGGGGATCAGCAGCGCGTTGACCACGAAGCCGGAGCGGTCCTGGGCGCGGATGGCGTGCTTGCCCAGGGCCTTCTCGGCGAACAGCTGGGCCCGGCTCAGCGTGCCCTCGGAGGTGGTCAGCGCGGGGATCAGCTCGACGAGCTGCTGCACCGGGGCCGGGTTGAAGAAGTGGATGCCGACGACCTGGTCGGGGCGCGAGGTGGCGACCGCCAGCCGGACCAGCGGGATGGAGGAGGTGTTGGAGGCCAGGATCGCGTCCGGGCGGGTCACCACCTGGTCGAGGACCTGGAAGATCTCGGTCTTGACCTGCTCGTTCTCGACGACGGCCTCGATCACCAGATCGCGGTCGGCGAACTCGCCGAGGTCCGTGGTGAAGCTCAGCCGGTCCAGGGTCGCGTCCCGCTCGGCCTCGCTGATCTTGCCGCGCTCGGCGGCCTTGGCCAGGGAGTTGAGCAGCCGGGTGCGGCCGATCTCCAGAGCCTCGCCGGTGGTCTCGGCGACCCTGACGTCGAGTCCGGCCCGCGCGCAGACCTCGGCGATGCCCGCCCCCATCTGCCCGCAGCCCACCACTCCGACGCGTTCGATGTCGCTCACATCGATCCCTTCCACCGTGCTGACTTGAACCTGCTCCGATCGTGCACGTTACTAGCAAGTATCGATGATCGATCGCCGGGGTGGGTGCATGCTGTGCGCGGAGACGATCCGTGACCGAGCGGATCCCATGGGTGATGTGGGGATGGGTGCGATGGGGCGAGTGACCCGGCGGACGTTCGCGCTGGCTGCGTTGTCCGGTATGTCGGCTTTCACGGCGACGGGCGCGACGGCGAGCCAGGGGAGACCGGAGCGGCGCGGGGCGGCGACCACCGAGATGCGGGGCATGTGGCTGGCGACCGTGGCCAACCGCGACTTCCCGTCCCGGTCGGGCATGACCGCCGCCGCCCAGCGCGCCGAGCTGATCGCCTGGCTGGACCTGGCGGTCCGCGACCGGCTCAACACGGTGGTCTTCCAGGTACGGCCCACCGCCGACGCGCTGTGGCCCTCGCCGCACGAGCCCTGGTCGCAGGTGCTCACCGGCACCCAGGGCAAGTCACCGGGCTGGGACCCGCTGGGCACCGCCGTCGCCGAGGCCCACGCCCGCGGCCTTCAGCTGCACGCCTGGTTCAACCCCTACCGGATCGCCAACTCCGACGACCCCACGAAGCTCGTCGCCTCCCACCCCGCGCGCAAGCACCCGGACTGGGTGGTGCCGTACGGCGGCAAGCTCTTCTACAACCCCGGTCTGCCGGCGGTCCGTTCCTTCGTGCAGGACGCGATCCTCGACGCCGTGCAGAAGTACCCGGTGGACGCCGTGCACTTCGACGACTACTTCTACCCCTATCCGGTCGCGGGGCAGACCTTCGACGACGACGCCGAGTACGACGCGTACGGCGGCGGCTTCGCCACCCGGGCCGACTGGCGGCGCGACAACATCGACACGCTGGTGCGGGAGATCGCCGCCCGGATCAAGGCCGTACGCCCCGGCACCGGGTTCGGTATCAGCCCGTTCGGGGTGTGGCGCAACGCCTCCACGGACCCCCGCGGCTCGGACACCAAGGCCTTCCAGTCGTACGACGAGATCTACGCCGACAGCCGCAGATGGGTGAAGGAGGGCTGGCTCGACTACGTCGTCCCACAGCTGTACTGGGAGATCGGCAACTCCGCCGCCGACTACGCCAAGCTCGTGCCCTGGTGGGCGGAGGTGGTCAAGGGCACCGGGACGCGGCTGTACCTCGGCGAGGGCCTCTACAAGGCGGGCGCGTCCGGGCAGCCCGCCGCCTGGGGGAAGAAGGAGGAGCTGTCGAAGCACCTCACGCTCGCGAAGACGTACCCGGAGGTGCGCGGGCACGTGTTCTTCGGCGGACAGGACGTCGAGCTGGACCGGATCGGCGCGATGGCGAAGGTGGTCGCCGACCACTACGGGCAGCCGGTCCAGCCCCCGAGCTGACCTACCGCCCTTCCTTGGCGGAACGGTGCCGGATCTCGGTGTCGGGGCCGGGGGAGCACACGCCCACGTGCCCGTCCTCGAAGCGGACGCGGAACGGGGGGTCGCCTCCCTTGCCCATGACCTCGACGATCTCGCCGACCTTGTCGGGCTGGCCGACCACCCTGCCGTGCTGGACAAACTGGTCGCCCGTGGTTGCACGCATCGATGGGCCTCCTCACCAGGCGGTGTGGGTGATGTCGTTTCTAGCCGCGGGCGCGCTGGGTCACGGCGATGCAGACCAGTACGGCCGCGGCCGTCAGCGGAGCGGCGGGGGTGAGGTGCTCGCCCAGCAGCAGCACCGACCACACCAGTGTGAGCAGCGGCTGGGCCAACTGCAACTGGCTGGCCTTGGGAATCCCGATGGCCGCCATGCCCCGGTACCAGACGACCAGGCCGAGGAACTGCGAGCCGACGGCCACCCACAGCAGCCCCGCCACGCTGTGCGCGGTCAGCCGGGCGGGCTCGTGCGCCAGGGCGAGGGCGGCGGCGGGCACGCCGACCGGCAGACAGAGCACCAGCGCCCAGCCGATGACCTGCCAGCCCGGCATGACCCGGGCGAGGCGGCCGCCCTCGGTGTAGCCGGCCGCGCACACCAGCAGCGCCCCGAACAGATAGAGGTCGGCGGTGGTCAGGGCGCCGCCGCTCTGCTGCACGGTGAACGCCACGACCGCGCCCGCTCCGGCCAGCGCAGCCGCCCAGAACGTGCGGGACGGCCGGGTGCCGAAGCGCAGCGCGGACAGCAGCGCGGTGGTCAGCGGCAGCAGACCGACGACGACGGCGGCGTGCGCGGTGGTGGACGTCCGCAGCGCCAGCGTGGTCAGAAGCGGAAAGCCGACGACCACTCCGGCGGCCACGACGGCCAGCCCCGCCCACTGCGGCCGGGCGGGCGGCGGCACCCGGAGCGCGAGCAGACAGGCACCCGCGACCAGCGCGGCCAGCACGGCGCGAACGGCGACCAGCGCCCAGGGACCGAAGCCCTCCAGGGCCCAGGCGGTGGAGGGGAAGGTGAGCGAGAAGGCGACCACCCCGAGGGCGGCCTGGAGAGTGCCCGGCCCTGCTGCGGGTGAGGTGCTGACCGCTATCGCGGGCGGGGCAGTAGCGCTACCCTGTATCTTCATGCAAGAGCGTAGCAGTGTGACTGAACTGGCGGAAAAGCTGCGCAGGGAGCTGGACCGCTACTCACCCGAGGGAAAGCTCCCGTCGAGCCGGGCCCTGGTCGAGCGGTACCGGGTGAGTCCCGTGACCGTCTCCCGTGCGCTGGCCCAGCTGGCCGCCGAGGGGCTGGTGGTGACCCGGCCGGGCGCCGGTGCCTTCCGTGCCCGGCCGCGCACGTCGGCGCCGGCAGCGGGGGACACCTCGTGGCAGGAGGTCGCGCTCAGCGCGGACGGCGCCGCCGATCTCGTCCCGCGCTCGGTGGACGCCTCCGGTGTCACCGTCTCGCTGGCCGCTCCGCCACCCGGCGTGATCGAGTTCAACGGCGGCTATCTGCACCCCTCGTTGCAGCCCGAGCGCGCCATGTCCGCCGCCCTGGCCCGGGCCGGTCGCCGCCCCGGCGCCTGGGGACGGCCGCCCGTCGAGGGCCTGCCGGAGCTGCGCGAATGGTTCGCGCGCACCGTCGGCGGCGCCGTGACCGCCGCCGAGGTCCTGGTCAGCGCGGGCGGCCAGGCGGCGCTCACCACGGCCCTGCGCGCCCTCGCCCCGCCCGGCGCGCCGGTACTCGTCGAGTCGCCCACCTACCCCGGCATGCTCGCCATCGCCCGCGCCGCCGGACTGCGCCCGGTACCGGTCCCGGTGGACGCCGACGGGGTACGGCCGCAGCTGCTCGCCGACGCGTTCCGGGCCACCGGCGCCCGGGTGTTCGTCTGCCAGCCGCTCTTCCAGAACCCGACCGGCGCCGTGCTCGCCCCGGCCCGGCGCGGCGATGTGCTGCGCATCGCCCGGGAGGCCGGCGCCTTCGTCGTCGAGGACGACTTCGTACGGCGGCTCGCGCACGAGGACGCGGGGCCGCTGCCCCGCCCGCTCGCCGCCGACGACCCCGACGGCGTGGTCGTCCACGTGGGGTCGCTCACCAAGGCGACCTCGCCCAGCTTCCGGGTCTGCGCCCTGGCCGCCCGCGGGCCCGCGCTGGAACGGCTGCGCGCCATCCAGGTCGTCGACACCTTCTTCGTGCCCCGCCCGCTCCAGGAGGCGGCCCTGGAACTCGTCGGCTCGCCCGCCTGGCCGCGCCATCTGCGGACCGTCGCGGCCGAACTGCGGGCCCGCCGGGACGCGATGACCTCGGCACTGCGCATGCACCTGCCCGAACTGGCTCTCCCGCACATCCCGTCCGGCGGCTACCACCTGTGGCTGCGGCTGCCCGACGGCACGGAGGAGACAGCCTTCACCGCCGCCGCCCTGCGGGCCGGCGTCGCCCTCACCCCCGGCCGCCCCTACTTCAGCGCCGAACCGCCGGCCGCCCACGTCCGGCTGAGCTTCGCGGCGGTCGCGGGGACCGAGGAGATCGCGGAAGGCGTACGGCGGCTGCGGGCGGGCCGTATTTTCGGTGACTTGTCCGGCACGTCCTGACTCGGCGGTAAGAATTCCCGCGGCCGCCCACCGGCATCCCTTGACCTGCTCAGTTGTACGGCACACCATCTCCGCATGCCTCTTCGGGTCACTTTCGTCGCCGCCGCGCGCAGCTCACCGCTGCTCGCGGAACGCTTCGAGGACGACCGCCCGCTGGACCAGGCGGGCTGGGCCGAGGTGCAGCGTGTGGTCCCGGACCTGCTGCCCCTCGCCGCCGCCGAGCTGCGCTACTGCTCGCCCACCCCGCGCAGCCGCACCACCGGGGACGCCCTCGGCTACGCACCGCTGGTGCAGCTCGCGCTGCGGGACTGCGACATGGGCCGCTGGCGGGGCCTGACCCTCGGCGAGGCGATGGCCCGTGAGCCGCAGGCCGTGGACGCCTGGCTGGCCGACCCGCTGGCGACCCCGCACGGCGGGGAGTCCCTGCTGGACTTCATCACCAGGGTGGGCGACTGGCTCGACACCCGGCCGATCGGCGACGGCGACAAGATCGTCGCGGTCGCCGAGCCGAGCGTGATCCGCGCCGCCCTGGTGTACGCGCTCAAGGCGCCGCCGGTGGCGTACTGGAACATCGACGTGCGCCCGCTGTCGGTCTCCACGGTCACCGGCCGGGGCGGTCGCTGGAACCTGCGTTTCGACGCGGTGTCGGCGGCCTGACCGCCCACCCGGCCACTTCCGAAACTTCCGCTGCCGTCCGCCCCATTGACGCCCTGTGGCCCCCTGTCTAGGTTGCCGTTCGAAGTGCTGATCATTGTCCGATATTTCGAACGCCTGTCCCTGTGTATTCAGAGCCGCGGAGTAGACATGTCACGCACCCGCTGGAGACTCGGTCTCGGCGCCACCGCCCTCCTGGTGGCCTCGGCCGTACTGCCCGCCCCCGCCCGAGCCGCCGACGTCACCGACTACACCGTCACCGTCGACCCCACCGCCAAGGGCGCAAAGATCGACGACACGATGTACGGCGTCTTCTTCGAGGACATCAACCGCGCCGCCGACGGCGGTCTGTACGCCGAACTCGTGCAGAACCGCTCCTTCGAGTACTCCACCGTCGACAACCGCTCCTACACCCCGCTGACCTCCTGGACGGTCACCGGCTCGGCGAACGTCGTGAACGACGCGGGCCGCCTCAACGACCGCAACCGCAACTACCTCTCCCTGGGCGCCGGTTCCGCCGTCACCAACGCCGGCTACAACACCGGAGTCCGGGTCGAGCAGGGCAAGAGGTACGACTTCTCGGTGTGGGCACGCGCCGGCAGCGGCACCACCCTGACCGTGTCGTTGCAGGACGCCGACGGCACGCTCGCCACCGCCCGCCGGGTCGCCGTACGCACCGGAGGCTGGGCGCGGTACGAGGCGACCTTCACCGCCACCCGCACCAGCAGCGACGGCCGCCTGACCGTGGGCTCCTCGGCGGCGACCGCCCTCGACATGGTGTCCCTCTTCCCCCGCGACACCTACAAGCACGAGCCCAACGGCCTGCGCAAGGACCTCGCCGAGAAGGTCGCCGCCCTGCACCCCGGCTTCGTCCGCTTCCCCGGCGGCTGCCTGGTCAACACCGGCTCCATGCAGGACTACAGCGAGGCGTCCGGCTGGCAGCGGGCCCGCTCCTACCAGTGGAAGGACACCGTCGGCCCTGTCGAGGAGCGCGCGACCAACTCCAACTTCTGGTTACAACCAGAGTTACGGCCTCGGCTACTACGAGTACTTCCGCTTCGCCGAGGACGTCGGCGCCATGCCGCTGCCCGTCGTCCCGGCGCTGGTGACCGGCTGCGGCCAGAACCAGGCCGTCGTCGACGACGCGCTGCTCGAGCGGCACATCCAGGACACCCTCGACCTCATCGAGTTCGCCAACGGGCCGGTCACGTCGACCTGGGGCAAGAAGCGCGCGCAGATGGGCCACCCCAAGCCGTTCCACCTCACCCACATAGAGGTCGGCAACGAGGAGAACCTCCCGAACGAGTTCTTCGCCCGCTTCAAGGAGTTCCGCGCCGCCATCGAGGCCAAGTACCCCGGCATCACGGTCATCTCCAACTCCGGCCCGGACGACGCCGGTTCGACCTTCGACACGGCCTGGCAGCTCAACAGGGACGCCAAGGTCGCCATGGTCGACGAGCACTACTACAACAGCCCGCAGTGGTTCCTGCAGAACAACGACCGCTACGACTCCTACGACCGCTCCGGCCCCAAGGTCTTCCTCGGCGAATACGCCTCCCAGGGCAACGCCTTCAAGAACGGCCTCGCCGAGGCGGCCTTCATGACGGGTCTCGAGCGCAACGCCGACATCGTCAAACTGGCCTCCTACGCACCGCTGTTCGCCAACGAGGACTACGTCCAGTGGAGTCCGGACCTGGTGTGGTTCAACAACCACTCCTCCTGGAACTCGGCCAACTACGAGGTCCAGAAGCTGTTCATGACCAACGTCGGCGACCGCGTCGTCCCCTCGACGGCCACCGGCACCCCGTCCGTGCAGGGTCCGATCAGTGGCGCCGTGGGCCTGTCGACCTGGGCGACGACGGCGGCGTACGACGACGTGAAGGTCACGGGCGCGGACGGCGGCACGCTCCTGAGCGACGACTTCTCCGGTGACGCCTCGCAGTGGACGCACACGGGCGGCGGCAGCTGGTCCCTCCAGGACGGGCAGTACACCCAGACCGACGTGGCCGCCGAGAACACCATGGTCTCGGCCGGTGACGTGAACTGGCACGACTACGACCTGCATGTGAAAGCCACCAAGAAGTCCGGCAAGGAGGGCTTCCTCGTCGCGTTCGGCGTCAAGGACACCGGCAACTACTACTGGTGGAACCTGGGCGGCTGGAACAACACCACCACCGCAGTCGAACAGGCCGTGGAGGGCGGAAAGTCGACGCTGGTCTCCAAGGCCGGGACCATCGAGACGGGCCGCGCCTACGACATCGACATCAAGGTGCGCGGCCGGCAGGTCACCCTCTACCTCGACGGCCAGGAGTGGGGCAGCTTCACCGACGACAAGCCGGCCGAGCCGTTCCGCCAGGTCGTCACGCGCGACGCGAAGACCGGCGACCTGATCGTCAAGGTCGTCAACGCCCAGTCGGCGGACGCCCGTACGGCGATCGACCTCGGCGGCGCCAGGGTCGCGTCCAGGGCCCGCGTGACGACCCTGACCGCCGACCCGAACGCGGTCAACTCCGAGACCGAGACCCCGGTCGCACCGGTGACGTCCACCTTCACCGGCGTCGCGGACAGGTTCACGTACACCTTCCCGGCGAACTCGGTCACCTTCCTGCGGATCAGACAGAGGTAGACCGGAGGGGCCCTCGCATGCGGAGGGCCTCCCGTCACTTACCGTCGCCGCACAACCGACCGGAAGCAGCCCCCGTCTAAGCCGACGACTCAACGAGCCGTGGGGGAAAGACAGTTGCTGGCCCTGCTCCGGATTCCGCACCCGACCAGACCGAAGGGCGCCGCGGCCCTGTTCGCGGCGCTCCTCACCGTCACCACCCTCTGCGCCGCCGACGCCGTCGCCCGCAGCCACCCCTTCGGACCCCGCACCCGGAACGTCAACGACCTGGGGAACCAGTACATCCCCTTCCACGCCCACCTGTGGGACCTGCTGCACGGCAGGGCCGACGGCGGACTCCTCGTCAACTGGCAGTCCGGGCTGGGCGCGAGCTTCCTGCCCGACCTCGGCACGTACGTCACCAGCCCCTTCGCCCCGCTGGTGGCGCTGTTCCCGCGCGACGAGATCGACCTGGCGGTCTACGTCATCGTCCTGCTGAAGACGGCCTGCGCCGGCGCGGCCATGGCCGTCCTGCTGCTCGCCCTGCGCCCCGGCCGCTGGTGGGCCGCGGGCCTGCTGGGCGCCGCCTACGCGCTGTGCGGCTGGAGCGTGGCCGACGCCTCGTACAACGTCATGTGGCTCGACGGCCTCATAGCCCTGCCGCTGCTCTGCCTGGTCGGCGAATGGACGCTCGCCGGACGGCACCGGCTGCTGGGCGTGCTGGTCGTGACGACCGCCTGGATCGCCAACTTCTACACGGCCTACATGGCCACCATCGGCGCCGGCCTGGTCCTGCTGCTCAGGCTGCTCCTCGCCGAACTCCCGCGCCGTCAGGCCCTCAGGGCGGCGGCACGCGCGGGCGTGACCGTCGGCCTCGGCGTCGGACTGGCCGCCCCTCTGGTGACCGTCATCTACTTCGGCAGCAAGCACGCCTCCCCGGGCCGGTTCCAGGGGTTCGCCCCCGTGGCCACGGAGGACGTGCTGGCCCGGCTGCTGCCGACCACGTACAGCTTCAGTACACCGGCCCTGTACGTGGGCACCACGGCCCTGCTCCTCGCGCTCGCGCTGCCGTTCCACCGGGCGGTGCCCCGGCGGGTGCGCACGGGGTGGACGGTCCTGATCCTGGCGGTGGCGCTGTCGATGCAGTGGGCGCCGGCCCAGCTGGCCTGGCACGCCTTCACCACCCCGCAGGGCAGTTCGTACCGGGAGGCCTTCGTCGTCTGCGGGCTGCTGGTCATCGCCGCCTGGCACGCCCTGTCGTACGGTCCACCCGGCCCGCGCGCGCTGGGCGCGGCCGGCGCGCTGCTCGCGCTGATCGCCGCCGTCGCGAGCGGAAGCGGCATCGTGCGCTCCTTCGCCTGGCCGATCCTGCTGGTCGCCGTGGTGGGCGGGCTGGGCGGACTGGTCCTGCTCGGCCGGGCCTCCAGCGGCGGACGCCGTACGGCTCCGGCCGTGCTCGCCGTGCTGCTGCTCGTCGGCACGCAGTTCGGCGAGGCCGCCGCCAACTCGGCCGTCGCCACCCGGCTGCGGTTCGGGCACATGGACGACTACGCCCCCTGGGGCACCCGGCAGGACCAGCAGGCCGAGGCGATCGGCGACGCCGACGGCTGGCCCCGCTACCGCACCGACCCGGGCCGGGAGCAGACCGTCGGCAACGACCCGCTGGTGGTGGGCGGCCAGGGCACCCAGTACTACAGCAGCCACACCTCCGACGTGCTCAGCAGCCTGCTCACGGCCCTCGGCGACGGCTGGACCTCGCGCGGCCGGAACCTGCAGACGATGGACAACGCCGTCACGGACTCCGTCTTCTCCATCGGCGCGCGGGTGCACTCCCCGCCCGACCCGCACCAGAACTGGTTCCCGCAGGACGGCACCGGCGTGACCGTGTCCCGGCGGGACGTGCCGCCCCTGGTGACGGTACGGCCCACCACGACCCGCACGGGCGTCGCCGACCTCGGCCCGTCGCCGTACCGCAACCAGGAACTGCTACTGGGCACCCGCGTCTACACCGTGCCCCCCATCACCGTGCGCACCACCACCGGGAAGGCGCCGCACCGCAGCGAGGACAGCCGGCCGGGCCTGCGCGTCGGCGTCCCCGGTCCGAAGGCCCGGGCCGCCGGGAGGACGCCGACGATCACCGCCACCTGCCCGGCCGGCAGCGAGGCGTATCTGTGGGCGCCGCACTTCTCGGGCACCGCACGGCAGGCCGGGGACAGCGCGGGCGGCCCCACCGGGCGGTTCCGCGCCGACTACCCCGTCCGGCGGATCGCCGCCATGCAGCCCCTCGGCACCGTCCCGGCCTCCGGCCGGCTGCGGATCGAGCTGTCCCCCGACCGCACGGGCACCGTCCCGGACGGCGCGGTCGGCTGTCTGGACACCGCGAAGCTGCGCACGGCCGTCGAACGCCTCAAGGACACCGGGGCCACCGACGTGACCGTCTCCGACGGCACCGTCCGCGCCGAGCTCCCCGCGGGCAGCACCGGCACCGCCGTCCTCGCGGCCCCCCGCACAGCCGGCTGGCGCTGCGCCGCGGGCGATGCCCCGGCCCGCCCCGCCGGCGAGTACTACGGCCTGATCGCCGTACCGCTCGACGGCTCCGCCACGAGTGTCACCTGCACCTTCCACCCGCCCGGCCTGCGGCTCGGCTCGGCGGTCGGCGGGGCCTCGCTCCTCGCCCTGATCCTCATCGGCGCCTTCACGGCGATCCGCCGCCGGCGCGCGGGCAGCCCATCGGAACCACCGGCCGTCACCCGGCAGAGCGAGGCTCCGGCCGCCGTCCACTGACCCGTGCAGGGTGTTGCCCGCCCACGGTAGGTTAGGTGAGCCTAACTTGTGGGCACGGATCGATCCGGAGTCTGACGCTCCTGGCATGGATTGCATAAACGTGCAGAGAAACGTATAGTCATGCCGTCCCAGAGGAGGAGTCATGGCGGTACGTGCGGCAGTTGCCGGAGCGAGCGGATACGCGGGCGGCGAGGCCCTGCGCCTGCTCCTCGCACACCCCGAGGTCGAGATCGGTGCCCTGACCGGCAACTCGAACGCGGGCCAGAAGCTGGGCACGCTCCAGCCGCATCTGCTGCCGCTGGCCGACCGCGTCCTCACCGAGACCACCGCCGAGGCCCTCGCCGGACACGACGTCGTCTTCCTCGCCCTCCCGCACGGACAGTCCGCCGCCGTCGCCGAGCAGCTCGGCCCGGACGTCCTCGTCGTCGACATGGGTGCCGACTTCCGGCTCAGGGACCCGGCCGACTGGGAGCGGTTCTACGGCTCTCCGCACGCCGGGACCTGGCCCTACGGCCTCCCCGAACTGCCGGGTGGCCGCACCGCGCTGGACGGGTCCAGGCGCATCGCGGTCCCCGGTTGTTACCCCACGGCCGTCTCCCTGGCGCTCTTCCCGGCCTACGCCGCCGGGCTCGCCGAGCCGGAGGCCGTGATCGTCGCCGCGTCCGGCACCTCGGGCGCGGGCAAGGCGCCCAAGGCCCATCTCCTCGGCAGCGAGGTCATGGGCTCCATGTCGCCGTACGGCGTCGGCGGCGGCCACCGTCACACCCCCGAGATGATCCAGAACCTGAGCGCGGCGGCGGGGGAGCCGGTCTCCGTCTCCTTCACGCCGACACTCGCGCCGATGCCCCGCGGGATCCTCGCCACGTGCAGCGCGAAGGCCCGTGCGGGCGTCACCGGTGAGTCGGTCCGCGCCGCCTACGAGAAGGCCCTCGCCGACGAGCCCTTCGTGCACCTCCTCCCCGAGGGGCAGTGGCCCGCCACGGCGTCCGTCTACGGTTCGAACGCCGTTCAGGTGCAGGTCGCGTACGACGCCGCGGCGGGCCGCATCATCGCGATCAGCGCCATCGACAACCTGACCAAGGGCACCGCGGGTGGTGCCGTGCAGAGCATGAACATCGCCCTCGGGTTCCCCGAGGAGCTGGGACTTTCCACGATCGGAGTCGCACCGTGAGTGTCACGGCAGCCAAGGGGTTCACGGCGGCGGGCATCGCCGCCGGGATCAAGGAGAGCGGCAATCCGGACCTGGCCCTCGTGGTCAACACCGGCCCGCGCCGCGCCGCCGCCGGCGTCTTCACGTCCAACCGGGTGAAGGCCGCGCCGGTGCTGTGGTCCGAGCAGGTGCTCAAGGGCGGTGAGTTGACCGCTGTCGTCCTCAACTCCGGTGGTGCCAACGCCTGTACGGGGCCCAAGGGTTTCCAGGACACCCATGCGACCGCGGAGAAGGTCGCGGAGTCCCTCGGCCTGGGAGCCGGTGAGGTCGCGGTCTGTTCCACCGGTCTCATCGGCGTGCTGCTCCCGATGGACAAGCTGCTGCCGGGAGTCGACGCCGCCGTCGGCCAACTCTCCGAGCACGGCGGCGAGAAGGCCGCCATCGCCATCAAGACCACCGACACCGTCCACAAGACGTCTGTTGCGACCCAGGACGGCTGGACCGTCGGCGGCATGGCCAAGGGCGCGGGCATGCTCGCCCCCGGCCTCGCCACCATGCTGGTCGTCCTCACCACCGACGCGGATCTTCCGAGTGACCTCCTGGACAAGGCACTTCGGGCCGCCACCCGTACGACCTTCGACCGGGTCGACTCCGACGGCTGTATGTCCACCAACGACACCGTGCTGCTGCTCGCCTCGGGCGCCGCCCAGGTCACCCCGGAGTACGCCGAGTTCGCCGAGGCCGTCCGGGCCGTCTGCGACGACCTGGGCCAGCAGCTGATCCGGGACGCCGAGGGCGCCAGCAAGGACATCAGGATCGAGGTCGTGAACGCGGCGACCGAGGACGACGCCGTCGAGGTGGGCCGCTCCATCGCCCGCAACAACCTCCTCAAGTGCGCCCTCCACGGCGAGGACCCCAACTGGGGCCGCGTCCTGTCCGCCATCGGCACCACCAAGGCCGCCTTCGAACCGGACCAGTTGAACGTCGCCATCAACGGCGTCTGGGTCTGCAAGAACGGCGGCGTCGGCGAGGACCGCGAGAAGGTCGACATGCGCTACCGCGAGGTGCGCATCACGGCGGACCTCGCGGCCGGCAGCGAGTCCGCGGTGATCTGGACCAACGACCTCACCGCGGACTACGTCCACGAGAACAGCGCGTACTCATCATGAGCAACACACCGACGCGGAAGCACACCGCGCTCCCCAAGGCCCAGATCCTCATCGAGGCGCTGCCCTGGCTGACCCGGCACAACGGCAAGACCGTCGTCATCAAGTTCGGCGGCAACGCCATGGTGGACGAGGACCTCAAGGCCGCCTTCGCCCAGGACGTCGTCTTCCTGCGGCACGCCGGACTCAACGTCGTCGTCGTGCACGGAGGCGGGCCGCAGATCAGCGCCGCGCTCGACAAGGCGGGCATCGTCAGCGAGTTCAAGGCCGGCCTGCGCGTCACCACCGAGGACGCCATGGACGTCGTACGGATGGTGCTCGCCGGGCAGGTCCAGCGCGAGCTGGTCGGACTGCTCAACCAGCACGGGCCGCTGGCCGTGGGGTTGACCGGCGAGGACGCGCACACCATCACCGCCACCAAGCATCTGCCCGAGATCGACGGCGAGTTGGTCGACATCGGGCGGGTGGGCGAGATCACCGCGATCGACACGGGCGCGATCGAGGCCCTGCTCGCCGACGGCCGTATCCCGGTCGTCTCGTCGATCGCCCGCAGCCAGGACGACGGACATGTCTACAACGTCAATGCTGATACGGCTGCTGCGGCACTCGCTGCGGCACTGGGCGCCGAAACCCTCATGGTCCTCACGGACGTCGAGGGCCTCTACGAGAACTGGCCCGACTCCGACGAGGTGATCAGCCGCCTCACCGCTTCCCAACTGGAGAAGCTGCTGCCGGAGTTGAGCTCCGGCATGGTCCCGAAGATGGAGGGCTGTCTGCACGCCGTACGCGGCGGTGTCACCACGGCCCGGGTCATCGACGGGCGGGTCCAGCACTCGATCCTGCTGGAGATCTTCACCGACGAGGGCATCGGCACGATGGTCGTGGCCGATGAGCGCAAGAGCGGGCAAGAGGGGGAGTCGTCATGAGCAACCAGGAACTGACCGAGCGGTGGCAGGGCTCGCTCATGAACAACTACGGCACCCCGAGGCTCCCGCTCGTGCGCGGTGAGGGCACCCGGCTGTGGGACGCCGACGGCAAGGAGTACCTCGACTTCGTCGGCGGTATCGCGGTCAACGCGCTCGGCCACGCCCACCCGGCGGTCGTGGCGGCCGTGAGCGCGCAGATCGCGTCCCTCGGCCATGTCTCCAACCTCTTCATCGCCGAACCGCCCGTCGCCCTCGCCGAGCGGCTCCTGCGCCACTTCGGCCGTGACGGCAAGGTGTTCTTCTGCAACTCCGGCGCCGAGGCCAACGAGGGCGCGTTCAAGATCGGCCGGCTCACCGGGCGGTCCCACATGGTCGCGACCCGGGGCGGCTTCCACGGCCGGACCATGGGCGCCCTCGCGCTCACCGGACAGCCCGGCAAGCAGGAGCCGTTCCTGCCGCTGCCCGGCGACGTCACCCACGTCCCCTACGGCGACCCGCAGGCGCTGGCCGCCGCGGTGACCGAGGAGACGGCGATCGTCGTCATCGAGCCGATCCAGGGCGAGAACGGGGTCGTCGTGCCCCCGGCGGGCTACCTCAAGGCCGCCCGGGCGATCACCGCCGCGACCGGCTCGCTGCTGGTCCTCGACGAGGTGCAGACCGGCGTCGGGCGGTGCGGGCAGTGGTTCGAGTACCAGGCCCACGAGGGTGTCCTGCCGGACGTCGTCACCCTCGCCAAGGGGCTCGGCGGCGGGCTGCCGCTCGGCGCGACCGTCGCCTTCGGACGGGCCGCGGAACTGCTCCAGCCCGGGCACCACGGCACCACCTTCGGCGGGAACCCCGTCGCCTGCGCCGCCGGACTCGCCGTACTCGACACCATCGAGAACGAGGGGCTGCTGGAGAACGTCAAGCGGCAGAGCGAGAAGTTGCGGGACGGAATCGAGGGTCTCGGCCACCCGTTGATCGATTTCGTCCGGGGAGCGGGCCTCCTCCTGGGTATCGTGCTCACCGGGCCGCTCGCGTCACAGGTGCAGCAGGCGGCCCAGGAGGCCGGATTCCTGGTGAACGCTCCCGCCCTCGACGTCGTCCGGCTGATGCCGCCGCTGAACCTCGGCGACGACGCGGTGGAGGCGTTCCTCGGGGCGCTGCCCGGCATCCTCGACACCGCGAACGGGGCCGGATCCGGAGAATGAGACGACGATGAGCCAGGGCCAGGATCACGAGCAGGATCACGAGCAGGATCACGAGCAGCCCGGAGCCAACGGGCCCGCCGTGCCGCAGACCCGCACCGCCCGCCACCGCCGGATCGTGGACATCCTCAACCGGCAACCGGTGCGCTCGCAGAGCCAGTTGGCGAAGCTGCTCGCCGACGACGGGCTGAGCGTCACGCAGGCGACGCTGTCGCGGGACCTGGACGAGCTGAACGCGGTGAAGATCCGCAACACCGACGGCGACCTGATCTACGCGGTGCCGAGCGAGGGGGGTTTCCGGACCCCCCGGGCACCGCTGGGGGAGTCGGCGAAGGAGGAGCGCATGCGGCGCCTCTCCCAGGAGTTGCTGATCTCCGCGGAGGCTTCGGCGAACCTCGTGGTCCTGCGCACCCCACCGGGCGCGGCCCAGTTCCTGGCCTCGGCGATCGACCAGGCGGAGCTGCACGACATCCTCGGGACGATCGCGGGCGACGACACGCTGCTGCTGATCAGCCGGGAGGCGACGGGGGGCCAGGCCCTGGCCGACCACTTGCTCCGACTTGCTCAGAACGGCCACTGAGGGGGCGGGTCGCGGTTTTACGCCGACTGCGGGCTGTATGTGGCCGATCGCGCAGTTCCCCGCGCCCCTAGGGAGTTGCAGTCACCTGCGCTGCCAAATCCAGCCGCTGAACTGCGGGCATGCGTGCCGCTAGGGGCGGCACGGGTGGGCGCAGCGGCACCCCGCTAGCGCGGGCAAGTGAAACCCACCCCCGGCCGCGCTCAGCCGAGCCGCGCCGCCAAGCCCCCGGTGCAGCGCACCTCGTCGCCGGCGGTGATCAGCAGCGCCTCCACGTCCGGAAGCGCCTCCAGCCACTCCAGCGCTCCCCGCGACCCCATCGCGAACGCCGCCGTCGCCCAGCAGTCCGCCCAGGTCAGCTTGGGGGACACCACCGTCACGGCGACGAGATCGGTCACCGCGGACCGACCCGTGCGCGGGTCGACGATATGGGCGCCCCGCTCCGCCGTCCCCGAGGTGGCCACCGCCAGCTCGTCCGCGCCCGCCGCCGACACCACCGCCGCGAGCCCGCCCGGCCGCAGCGGATCGGACACCCCGACCCGCCAGGGCCGTTCCGGCCCGGGAACGCCCAGCAACTGCACGTCCCCGCCGCCGTTGAGGCTGACGCCGCTCACCCCGGGCACCCCCGAGATCAGCCGCGCCGCCCGCTCGGTGGCCCATCCCTTGACGATCCCGGTCGGGTCGAGCCGGCCCTCGTAGCGCATGCTGAACCAGCCGTCGCTCACCCGTTCCGCCTCGGCGCCCAGTGCCAGCACCTCGGTCACCTCGGGATCGCAGTCCTCGACGGCCAGCTCCCCGCGCGCCAGCCGGGAGACCTGGCTGCCCTCGCGGTAGGTGCTGAACACCTCGTTCACCCGGTGCAGGGAAGCGAGCGCCGCGTCGAGCGCCGCCCGTACCGCCTCCGTGTCCCCGCCGCGGACGTCGAAGGAGAACACGGTCCCCATGACCTCCTCCGCATGACGAACCGCGGCGGGAGCCGCCTCCGACTCGGTCACGGTGTCAGCCACCGGCCTGGTCCAGCGCCGACTGCAGGGACTTCTTGTAGCCCTCGCTGGTGTACGTCGCCCCGGAGACCGTGTCGACGTCCGCGCTCTGCTTGGTGACCGCCGCCGCGTTGAGCTTCGGCACCGACAGCGCGGTCTTCTGGTCGCTGGTGCCGCCCTTGGGCGCCTGGACCGCCTCGGCCTTGGTGATCTTCCCGTCGACGACGGTGATCCGGACCTGCACGGGCCCGTACTGCGTCTGCGCGACCGTACCGGTGACGGTACGGGCCTGAGCGGCCCCCGAGGACGATCCCGCCGACTCCGAGGATCCGGAGCCCTGCTGCGCGCCTCCGCCCGCCTTCGCCTTGTCGATCGCCGACTGCAGCGACTTCTTGTAGCCCTCGCTGGTGTACGTCGCCCCGGAGACCGTGTCGACGTCCGCGCTCTGCTTGGTGACCGCCGCCGCGTTGAGCTTCGGCACCGACAGCGCGGTCTTCTGGTCGCTGGTGCCGCCCTTGGGCGCCTGCACCGCCTCCGACTTGGTGATCTTCCCGCCGGCGACGGTGATCTTCACCTGGACGTTGCCGTACTCCGTCTGCTGCACGTCACCCGTGAAGCTGCCGGCCGCCAGCGCGCTGCCGCCGCCCTGGCCGCCGCCCTGGGTGGCGCTCGCGTTGGCCTTGTCGATCGCGGACTGCAGGGACTTCTTGTAGCCCTCGCTGGTGTAGGTCGCCCCGGAGACCGTGTCGATCTCGGAGGTCTGCTTGGCCAGGACGTCCGCGTTGAGCTTGGGGACGGCCAGTTCGGTCTTCTGGGTGCTGGTCCCGCCCTCGGGCGCCTGCACCGCCTCGGCCTTGGTGATCTTGTTGTTGACGACGGTGATCCGGACCTGGACATTGCCGTACTGCGTCTTGACGGCGTCGCCGGTCATCGTGCCCGACACGACCGCCCCGGCCCCGCCCTGGGCGGCTTCCTGAGCCGCCGTGCCGCCGGTGCCCGCGGCCTCGGCGGTCGACGACGGATCGGAGGACGGCTTCAGCGTCAGCAGCAGCACGATCCCGGACACGGTGGCGGCGCTGGCCAGCACGACGCGCCGAAGAGGGTGGCTCTTCCTCATCTGTTCCTGAACTCCTGAATCCCGTGGACGGGCGTGGTTGGGCGAGGGAGACGGTGGTGGGTTCCGCTCACATCTCGAAAGACTCGTGGTGGATACGGCGGGCGGGGACCCCTGCGCCGCGCAGGGACTCGAACACCCCCTGGGCGAAGCCGTTCGGCCCGCACATGAAGACGTCGTGCTCGTCGATGTCGGGGATCTTGCGCTGGAGTGACTCCGCCGAGATGTCGGGACGCTCCCCGTCGGGGCTGTTGACCGCGTACATCAGCCGCGCCCCGCGCTCGTCGGCGATCTTCGCCAGCTCGTCCCACAGCGCCAGGTCCTGAGTGCTGTTGGCCCGGTAGAGGAGCGTGATGTCACCGGGCGCGCCCGGCAGCGTCTCGAACAGCGTCCGCATCGGGGTGATGCCCACGCCGCCGGCGACCAGCAGCACCTTGCCGCGGCTGCGCCGGGACGCGGTCATCGCGCCGTAAGGACCCTCGGCCCACACCTTCGTGCCGGGCCGCAGTTCCCGCAGCGCCGCGGTGTGGTCGCCGATCGCCTTGACCGTGATCCGCAGCAGCTCGGGGCGGGGGTTCGCCGACAGCGAGTACGGGTGGGAGCTGAAGCGCATCCCCGGGGCCAGGAACCGCCACCGGAAGAACTGCCCGGCCTCCGCGCCGATCCGGTGCAGCTTGCGGCCGCCGATCAGCACCGACACGATGCCGGGCGTCTCCTCGATGACCGCCTCGACGTACATGCGGTGACGCAGGTTCAGCCGGATCGGGGTGAGGATGCGGTACCAGATCACCAGTGCGGTGACCGTGCCGTACAGCCCGTACCAGACGGTCTTCGCGACCGGTTCGACGGCGAACTCGTTGCCGGTGCTGAGCTGGTGCCAGAACGTCAGGAACACCGCCGCGTACGTCATCAGGTGGATGTGGTACCAGGTGTCGTACGGCATCTTCCTGCGCACCGGGCCGACCGACACCAGGCCGATGACCACCAGCAGACCGGTGCCGATCGCCGCCTTGCCCATGTCCGGCAGCTGGTTGATCGAGTCGATCGTCTGCTGGACGATGTCGCCGAGCGTCTTGCCTGCCTGGAGCGCGTATCCCCACATGATGAGGAAGACGTGCGCGAAGGTCAGGCAGAGGGTGTACCGGCCGCTCATCGCGTGCCAGCGGGCGACCCGGTCCGAGCCGACCCGCCGCTCCAGTGCGGGCACCCGTGCCATCTGGAGCACGACGAGTGCCATCAGGTACCCGGCCAGCAGACCGGTGATGCGTCCCGCGTTGAGGATCCTGCTGTCGTTGTCCGCGATGTTCGGCGTGTTCGCCCACCACAGCCACAGCACGCCCACCGCGCCCGCGAACACGGCGAGCAGCAACGGGACGGCCGGGGATCGGCGCGGGCGGATGCGGCGCATCGTCTGGCGGCGGGCGGCACGTCCGCCTGCGATCGTGGTGGTCACGGTTCCTCCGTGGGACTTGACCCTTGGCCCACAGATACGTGCCTCGACCGCTTTGTGTTCAGCCGGTGCGCCGCCCGCGCGTTTGTGTCAGGAACCCAGCGGGTTGAGCAGCTCAGCCCTGCCCTCGAAGGCGTACAGCAGCAGGTCGGTCATCTGGAAGACCCCCTTGTCCCTGCGCTCGTCCACCGGGCTGAGGAAGGGCCGCCAGAAGGGGTCGCGGACGATGGAGTGCCGGCTGCCCTCCATGGCGCGGTGGAACACCTCGGCGACGATGCGCCCGCCGACGCCGGTCAGCCGTCCGCCGCCGTTCACCTCGGCCTCGCGCAGGACGTAGAACCACAGCGGGCAGTCGACGGCGAGCTTCTTGCGCAGCGCGTCGCTCAGCTGGGCTCCGTCGCGGTTGTCGAAGTCGGACGCGCTCAGCGGCTTCACCCCCACGCCCCGGCCCATGAGGTGCTTGGCCATCTGCTGCCCCGAGGCGAGCCGGAGCATGGTGGCGCGGGTGAGGTTGCGGAAGGCCAGGTTGCGCTCGATCTCGTCGGGGGCGCTCCCGCGTCCGCCGAAGGAGCCGAGCGGCAGTTCGGCCAGCGGGTTGACCAGCAGGGTATCGATGCGTTTGGCGACGTTGAACTGCGCGTCCGTCACCCCGAGGTCGTCGCGGCCCGCCTCACGGAAGTCGAACAGCCGCCGGAAGTCGGCGATCCAGTTGGTGGGCAGGTGCTCGAAGGCGCCGGCCTCGGGGTTGTCCGGGTCGTCCGGCGGCGGGGAGAGGATGCCGCTGGTCCCGGTGAACCGGAACAGCAGCGGCAGGGTGCCGCGGCCGTTGTCGAAGACCCGGTTCCAGTTGTAGGCGCCACGCACCATGCTGTGCCCGAGCCGGTAGGCGGCCACCGAGAACTCGATCGGCATCGTCGGGAAGTCCTGGTCGTGCGGGGACGGGTCGACCACCTTGCGGCCCTTGGTGAAGACCTCCTCGACGATCGTCTCGTCGACGATCCTGGGCAGGAAGTCGGTGCGCAGCATCCACTGGTAGTGCTTGACGACCGCTTCGCGTGCCGACTCGAACAGCACCGCGCTGGAGACGCCCTTGTCGGCGAGTTCCGTGGCCAGCCGGTTGTGGAACCGGAGGAAGGCGCAGTGGATCTGGGCGACGACGAGGTTCTCGTCGTTGCGCGGGTCGGGGATCAGCGGCCGTCGTCGCTCGGACTTCAGCGAGCCGACGCCCACCCGGGGCAGGTCGAAGCCGGCCAGCGGCTGCCCGGTGATGTCGGCCGCGGCCGGGATGCCCTGGGTCGTGCCGGTCTTGAGGTGGATCCCGTCGGGTTCGTAGAAGCGCTGGTCGAAGCGGTGGTCGGGACCGAGGCCGTAGAGCGAGTCGAGATCGAGGGCGGGCGACCGGCCCTGGAGGAGCTGCTTGACGGTGACGTCGTCCTCGAGCTGCGCCGATGTGGCGTCCAGGGTCAGGTCGTGGTCCACGAACTGGCCCAGGTAGGTGAAGCCCGCCGGCACCCTCGGATTGCCCGAGTCGGGCTGGGCCGCGGCGGGGTCGGTCATCGCCTGGGCCAGCTCGGCGCGGGCGGCCCGGTCCAGTTGCCGGTCGGGCTTGGCCTGGGGGCCCAGGCGGGAGAACTGGAACTTGCGCAGGGCCTCGAGGGTCGAGGCCGCCGCCGGTCGTACGGCGGCCTCGTCGGCCCGGTTGTCGCCGAGGACGCCTTCCCCGACGACGAAGTACGAGGACCTGACATGGCGTTTGCTCTGTGGTTCGCGTGCGGGTCGGAACATGATTTCCCCCATGTGTCCCGGAAGTTGCGTGGGTCTGGTGGGCCACGCTAGGCGACCGGACGACCGGAAGGGAGAATTCCATCAAAAATATCCGATTATCATCATTTACGGCGTCTGCGTCTGTGTCTGTATCCGCGTCGGCGTCGGCGGCAACGGCAGGGGGAGCCCCGGCAGGCCGTCGATGCTCGTGGCGATGTGGTCCTTCTTGTGGAAGTACGCGTCGAGCGACGCGTCGTCCTCCCGCGCGAACCGCTTTCCGTGCAGGTCGCGGTCCTCGTCGTACGTCATGAAGGGCACCGCGTAACCACAGGTGTCCCGCACGAGTTCCGCGCGCACGACGATGATCGCGCGCAGCCCGTGCGGGCCGGGGTCGATATGGGGGAAGTGGGGGAGGAGTTCCTCGAAGCGGGGGTCGTCCCGGAACACGGGCTCGCCCCGGCCGTGCACGCGCACGATGTTCGGCGGGCCCTGGAACGCGCACCACATCAACGTGATCCGGCCGTTCTCCCGCAGATGCGCGACGGTCTCCGCGTTGGAGCCGGCGAAGTCGAGGTACGCCACGGTGTGCTCGTCGAGCACGGCGAACGAGCCCTTGAGGCCCTTGGGGGAGAGGTTCACCGTGCCGTCGCCGGACAGCGGCGCGGTCGCGGTGAAGAAAAGAGGCTGCGCCTCGATGAAGGTGCGCAGCCTGCCGTCTATGCGTTCGTAGCTCTTTCCCATGACACATGATTGTCCGGGAAAGCATTTCGCGTGTCTAAGTAATTGCCTTCGAGATGTCGCCGCAGCGGCCGCCCCGGCCGGCGCTTCCTCGGGGCGGCCACCGCGCCTGTCACGTCACTGGTTCAACGTGCAGGCGGCCAGGGCCTCCAGGCCCGTGGGCTTGGTTCCGGCGCGGCCGATGGAGATGGCGATGCGGTCGATCGTGGACGTCCGCTTGTCCTCCAGCGGGCCGAGGATCGCGTTCTGCACGAAGTTCGCGCCGCCCTGGCCGACGGTGTCGATCAGCCGCTGGTTGGCCTCGTCGATCTGCGTCTGGAGCAGGGTGAGGTTGCGGTCGACCTCGGCCTGCGCGGTGGCGGGGATCTCCGGGAGCTGCGAGGCGACGTCCGGGCAGCTGATGGTGCCGGCGGCGCCCGCCTCGGCACCCGCGTCGCCCGCCTCGCCCGTGTCCTCCGCGCCGTTCTCGGCGCCCTCGGCCGGGGTCTCCGTGGCCTCGGCCCCGGCGTCCGCGTTGTCCTCCGCGCCGGCACCGTCCTCCGCGCCGGCTTCCTCGCCGGTGTCCGCGATGCCGCCCGCGTCGAGCGCGCACGGCGCGAGGGCCTCGAGGCCCTGCGGCTTGTCGGCGGTGCGGCCGATGGCGGTGGCGATGCGGTTGACGACGGCGATCCGCTTGTCCTCCAGCGGGCCGAGGATCGCGTTCTGCACGAAGTTCGCGCCGCCCTGGCCGACGGTGTCGATCAGCCGCTGGTTGGCCTCGTCGATCTGCGTCTGGAGCAGGGTGAGGTTGCGGTC
>NZ_JBHSFK010000038.1:0-118799 GCF_042653945.1 Streptomyces vulcanius
GCACGTCCGCGTTCCCGGCCGCCAGCCACTCATTGGCGCGCCGGGCCTCGGTGAGCTGACGGCACTGCTCGGCAAACCCCGGCGCGGACCCGCGGCCCGGCTTCCAGTGCGCGTGCTGCTCGACGGCAAGGTTCCAGACGTACCTCGCGTGCGCGCAGTGCAGCAGCATCTGCCGCACCTGCCCGCCCGTCGGGTACATCCGAAACCGCGCCATGCCGCGAACGTAGGCCACACGTTCCACGGCCGCGCACAACATCGATCACCATCACCCATGCGAGTGACCACCCCACCCACTGCCGGCCGCCAGCCGCGGGCCCCAGGACCTCGGCGTCCCGTCGCCACCGCCCGTCCGTGGCCACCCTCGGCATCCCGGACGACGACGCCGGATCGCCCTGACGGCGACCCGGCCATCCCTGCCCCGCACCACGGGAGCGGGCATTCACCCCGGCCCCGAAGGACCGGGCACCCCGCCCGAAAGCCAGGTGGAACCACCGGTCGTGAGCAGCAGCACCGCTCGCCGCCCGGTGAGCGCGGCCTCGTCGAAGAGTCCGTGGTCGCCGCCGAAGACCCCGCCCATCGCGAAGACCCGGTCGACCCAGCCCTTCAGGACGGCGGGCATCGAGAACCACCACAGCGGGAACGAGAGCACGAGCAGGTCGGCGGTGAGCAGTCGATCAAGATGGGACCTGACGACCGCGTCGAGCGTCCCGTCCTTGACGGCGCGCAGCTGCTCGGCCTGGGGCTTGAACGGCACGCTCGCGGAGGGAAACTCGTCACGGTCCAGAACGGGCGCCCATCCCTCGGCGTAGAGGTCCAGATGGTCGACCGTGTAGCCGGCCTCACCCAAGGCCCGGACCGCCGTCGCGGCTTGGGCGGAACTGAAGGAGTCGGGCTCGGCGTGGGCGTGAACGATCAGGGCGCTGCGTGCAGGCGTGGTCGGCATGAGGCCATCATATCGACATACCTCGATGCGTCGATCAGATGGTGGTTCCGATCGATTCCGCGAGCTGGGCGATGCGGCTCTCGTCGCGCCGGTAGTGGGTCCACTTCCCCACGCGGGTGGAGGTGACAAGCCCCGCGCGTTCGAGCGTGCTCATATAGCTCGAGACGGTCGACTGAGCGAGCCCGGCCCTTGCCTGAATGTGCGTCACGCACACCCCGACAGCGGTACGGTCCGCGATGGGCTCGTACTCGGCGAAGTGCACCTCGGGATCCTTCAGCCACCGCATGATCTGCAGACGGGCCGGGTTCCCGAGAGCCTTGAGCGTCTCGATCAGTTCATCCGCGTCGAGACCCGCCTCCGCGGCCATCCGCCACCCCTCTCACCAGACGGTCCAGACGGTCCAGACGGTCCAGACGGTCCTACAAACCACGATATCTCGATACACAACGGCCCAGCTGCTTTCCGGGCCCCGGTCGACGGCGTCGGCATGGTCGCCCGGCCAGGCGATCTCACGATGCAGCCAGGACCCGGGCCGGTGACGCGTCCGGCACGGTCGCGCATCTCGCGCTCGGACTCGACCCGGGCGACGACGCGCCCGCCGAAGCCCCGACGGTCCGCGTCCGCGAGCCCGTACACGTCGAGGAAGGTGCGCAGGAGGGCCAGTCGGCGGTCCAGGTAGCCGTCGACGTCGGTGCCGAGCAGCCACAGCCGGGCGACGTGGGCGAGGTCACGCGTGCGGGGTCCGGGGTCGCGGGGCGCCCGGCACGACACCGCGTCGGGCGCTCCGCGCCGCTCAGGTCGCCGTGCAGCTCACGCTCGGCACTCCGCCGCCTCCCGGTGCCCCGCCGAAGCCGAAGCTCGCCGAACCACCCGTCGGGACAGCCCCGTTGTGGGCGGCGTTGGCGGCCGTCACCGTCGCGGCGGTCTGGGTGTACGACGCGTTCCAGATGCTGGTGATCTGCTGCGCGCCGCTCCAGGTCCAGGTCACCTTCCATGAACCGATCGCCGTCGTACCGGTGTTGGTGACCTTGACCTCCGCGTTGAAGCCGCTGCCCCAGTCGCTGGTGGTCGTGTAGGCGGCGGAGCAGGAGGCCGTGGTCCCGCCGCCTCCGCCGCCGCCCCCGGTACCGGTTCCGGGGAAGCCCGGGGCCTTGACCGACGCCAGGTAACCGTCCTTCACCGTGTCGACCGTCTGCCAGTCGTCCTTCAGGATCCCGCCCGTGTCACCGGAGTTGGGGTTCCAGGACCAGAAGGTCCAGTGGAAGGAGTCGGCGCCGTACGTCGAGGTCGGGCGGAGGTAACTCACCAGCGCGGCCAGCCACTTCTGGTCCACCGTCGAGGCGAGCGTCGTACCGAACTCGCCCACCCACACCGGCGCGATGTTCTGCTTGAAGATGTAGCCCCAGTACTTGTCCCAGATCCCGGGCATGTTGGCGGGGAAGGTGGGGTCGCTGAACCAGCTCTGCTGGGCGACGCTGGTGGCGTAGTCGTGGGCGGAGTACACGACCCGGTTGGCCACGTTGAGCTGGACCGGGTACTGGGCCACGCCCATCAGGTTGCCGCCCCACCAGCCGGAGACGCCGTTGAAGGTCTGCACGCCCTCGACGAAGACCAGCAGGTCCGGGTTGACGGAGAGGACCGCGTTGCCGGCGCGCTGGGCGGCCAGGCGCCAGTCGGTGGCGGTGTCGCCGCAGCCCCAACAGGCGGGGTCGTGGGGCTCGTTGTGCAGGTCGATGCCGATGACCGTGGGCTGGCCGGCGTAACGGGCCGCCAGGGACTTGAGGTTGGTGATCCATGTCGACTCGGGGACGGCGGCCGTGTACCAGAGGGCCGACTGGCCGCCGGCGTCCGGGCGGTGCCGGTCGAGGATGACCTTCAGGCCGTCCTGACCGGCGTACGACACGATCTTGTCGAGGATGCCGAGCGGGCCGAGGCCCTGGAGGTCGGCGTTCTTGCCGCTGCTGAAGTCGATGCTGTTGGGGACGGTCGAGCTCTTGAAGATGTCGTCGCTGTACGGGATGCGGATGGTGTTGTAGCCCAGCGACTTCATCTGGTCGATCATGCTCTTGTAGTCGCGGGACCAGAGGCCGTGGACCACGTAGTTGCCGGTCTCGAAGCCGAACCAGTTGATCCCGGCGATCCGGACCGGCTGACCGGCCGCGTCGAGGAGCTGCCGGCCGCTGGTGTGCCAGTAGCCGACACCGGGATCGGCCACGGCGTCTGCCGTCTGCGCGCCGGCCAGCGGCAGCAGGAGCGCGGCGCTCAGTGCGCACAGCACCCTTCTGAGGGTGAGGAACATGTCGTTGTGTCCTCTCGGGGGCGCGGGTCCGGAACTATGGGAGCGCTCCCATACACCACGCACCCCCCAGAGAACTGACTCTTCATGACCGCGTCAAGGTGCACGGCAACGCCTCAGGGGCCAGGATTCCCCTCACCGGCCCAGCCGGCGGAACCTCCCCACCGCCAGCGGCAGGAAGATCGCTGTCAGGATCACCGGCCATACCCCCGCCATCAGCAGTGCGTGCTGTTCGATCCAGGAGTCGGCGCCGCCGCCCGGGGTGCCGAAGAGTTCGCGGGCTGCCGACGCCGTGGAGGAGATCGGGTTCCACGCGGCGACGAAGCCCAGCCAGTCGGGCATCAGTTGGGGTGCGACGTAGATGCTGGAGATCATGGTCAGCGGGAAGGCCACCGCGAACAGACCGCCCGCCGCCTCCGGGTTGGGCACCAGCAGCCCCAGCCACACCCCGACCCAGATCAGCGCGAACCGCAGCCACAGCAGGAGACCGAACGCGGCGAGGAAGCCCCAGCCCGCGTCCGGGCGCCAGCCCATGGCCAGCGCGGTGAGCATCATGATGACCAACTCGGCGCAGGCGACCAGGAGATCGGTCATCCCGCGCCCGGCGACCACGGCCGAGGACGCCATCGGCATGGAGCGGAACCGGTCGGTGACGCCCCTGATGGAGTCGTACACCACGACCGTCGCCGTGTTGATGAAGCCGAACGCCATCGTCATCACGAACATCCCCGGCATCAGGAAGTCCCGGTAGTCCCCGCCGCCGGGCACGGTCATCGCGCTGCCGAAGACATAGCCGTACAGCAGCACGGAGACGATCGGGAAGCCCAGCTGCCAGGCCACGTTGACGGGTTGGCGCCGGTAGTGGGTCAGGCCCCGGCGGACAATGTTCCAGCAGTCGGACAGCAGCCAGTACACCTGGCCCCGGGCGCTGTCGGCCGTAGTGGTGCTGTCGGCCGTAGTGGTGCCGCTCATGCCGCTTCCTCCGTCCCGATGGTCTCCGTGCGGTGTCCGGTCAGGCGCAGGAACACGTCGTCGAGGCTCGGTCTGCGCAGTCCGATGTCCTCGGCACGGACACCCTCGTCGCGCAGGGCGCGGGCCACCTCGGTCAGTGCGGCCACCCGGTCGGTCACCGGGGCGTGCACCCGCAACCCGCCCTCGTCCGACTCGGGTTCGCCGTCCGCGACCCGGGCGACCACCTTCACCACGGCCGGCATCTCGGCCCGCTCGGCGACCACGACCTCGATGCGGTCGCCGCCGACGGCGTTCTTCAGGCCGTCGGGGGTGTCGTCGGCGATGGCCCGGCCCCGGTCGATGACGGTGATGCGGGAGGCCAGCCGGTCGGCCTCCTCCAGGTACTGGGTGGTGAGCAGCACGGTCGTGCCGCCCGCCACCAACGCCCGGACGGAGTCCCAGACTTCGCCCCGGCCACGGGGGTCGAGTCCCGTCGTCGGCTCGTCGAGGAAGAGGACGGCCGGGGCGAGGATCATCGATGCGGCGAGGTCGAGCCGGCGCCGCATGCCGCCGCTGTAGTCGCCGACGCCCTTGTCGGCGGCGTCGGTGAGGTCGAAGCGTTCGAGCAGTTCGGCGGCGCGCGCCCTGGCCCGTTTCCCGCCGAGGTGGAACAGCCGCCCGAACATCTCCAGGTTCTGCTGGCCGGTGAGCACCTCGTCCACGGCCGCGTACTGCCCGGTGAGTCCGATCCGGGCCCGTACCTCGCCCGGCCGGCGGGCCACGTCGAGCCCTGCCACCTCGGCGCGACCGCCGTCCGGCCGGACCAGCGTGGCCAGGATCCGTACGGCGGTGGTCTTGCCGGCGCCGTTCGGCCCCAGCAGTCCGTGGACGGTCCCCTCCCGGACGGCCAGGTCGAAGCCGTCGAGGGCGCGTTTGTCGCCGTAGCGCTTCTCCAGGCCTTCGGCGCGCACCGCGTATGAGTCGGTCATCAGTTCCCCTCCCTGGTGACTGAGTAACTGGGTACACCGTACCCGAATACGCGTACGCCGTACCCAGTATTTTTCCCGGAACTAAGCTGCGCACATGACGAGCGGTACGGAGACCAGCGGCGCCGGGGACATCAACCGCACCCTCGAGCTGCTGTGGGACACCGGGCGGCGGCCCGGGCGCGGCCCCAAGCCGGGGCTGACCCTGGAACGGATCGTGGAGGTGGCGGTCGAGGTCGCCGACCGCGACGGCATCGCCGGGGTGTCGATGCGCCGGATCGCCACGGAGCTGGGCACGGGCGCGATGTCCCTCTACCGGTACGTCCCCGGCAAGGCCGAACTGCTCGACCTGATGCTGGACCGCGTCCAGCGCCCCTCCGAGGACCCCGCCGACCTCGGCGACGGCAGCTGGCGCTCCGCCCTGGAGGTGATGGCCCGCGGCACTCTGGCCCTCTACCGCCGCCACCCCTGGCTGCTGGACATCAACCAGTCCCGCCCGCTGCTCGGCCCGGCGGCGCTGGACGGCATGGAGAAGGTGCTCACCCGCATCCGCCCGATGGGCCTGGAGGACCCCGAGCTGGTCTCGGCGGTCATCATGGTCGACGGGTACGTCGTCGGGGCCGCGCGCACACAGGTCTACCAGGAGGCGGCCGAGCGCACCTCCGGCATGACGACCGCCGACTTCTACGCGGCCCAGACCCCGTTCCTGGCGAACGTCATGACCTCGGGCCGCTACCCGGTCCTGTCCTCCCTCGCCGAGGACACCTGGAGCCCGGCCTTCGACCACTTCGAGTTCGGGCTCCAGCGGATCCTGGACGGGCTGGAGGTCCTGGTCACCACCCGCTCGCGGGCGTGACGTACGGGCTCAGTCGCGGCGCAGCAACCGCCGGAAGCCGAACAGCGCGGCGGCGACCGCCACGACGGCGAGCGCGCCGAGCTTGACGCCCCCGGAGGCCACCGAGGAGCCGCCGGAATCGCCCGAGTCCGAGGAACTCCCGCTCCCGGAGGGCGACTTGTCGGCCGAACCGCCGTCGGGAGCGTCCTCCGCGACCACCTCGCTGCCGGTCCCCTCGCTCCCGTACATGAGCTTGCTGCCGTCCGCCGAGTAGCTGACGGACTCCCCCTGCCGCTGCAACGGCACCTCGAGCCGGCCCTTGCGCTCGATGTCACCGCCGTTCCAGTCGTAGTAGATGCCGCCGAAGTAACCGCGTACGGCGAGCTGGGTGCCGTCCGGGGAGAAGGCGGCGTCGGTGGCCCACAGGTCGACCGTCGCGACCGGCTTGAAGACGTTCTTCCCGGGCTTCGCGGAGGGGGTGAGGGTCGCCGGCCCCTCGTACAGATGCCCCCCGTCCTCCTTCTTGTCGATGATGTACACGCGGCCGGTCCTGGGGTGGACGATGAGCGACTCGGCGTCGCGCGCGCCGTCCGAGTACGTCACGACGTACTGCGTGGCCCGGATCGTCTGGTCGGTGAGCTTCTTCGGCTCGGGCAGCTTGTAGATCCAGACGTACGGCCACTTGCCGCCGAGGTTGTCGCCTATGTCGCCGACGTAGATCTGGTTGTCCGGCCCCATCGAGATGGCCTCGACGTCACGCGGGCTGCCGATGCCGGTGAGGGTGAGCCGGGCGACCGTCTTCCCCGTCGCGCTGTCGACGGCGTACAGGTACGGCCCGTCGTCGCTGTCGTTGTGCGTCCAGTAGACGCCGGGGTGCTGACGGGAGGCGGCGAGGCCGCTGGACTCGGTTATGCGCGGGTCCTCGATGGTGAAGCCCTTGTCCCCCTCGGCAGCGGAGGCGGGCACGGCGGCGGCGGGGATGGCGAAAGCGCCCACGAGCAGGGCCGAGGCGAGAAGGGCGAAGGGTCGGCGCATGCTCCCAAGCCTGCCATCCCGCCCGCCTGTTCCGGCGGCGACGGGCGCGGGGGCCGCCGTGGCCGGGCTCACACACCGTCGCGCCACGCGATCCGTCATGATCCCGCATCATGAGCGGATGCTCAGGTTCATGCCCGTAGGCGACTCGATGACGATCGGCAGCTCGGGCGATCACACATGGCGGTACCGCGTATGGCACCACCTGTGCGCGACCTACGGCGGCCCGTTCACGCTGGTCGGCCCGCGCGAGACGCTCTACGACAAGTCGACGGACACCCCCGACTCGTACGCGTACGCCGACCCCGACTTCCCCCGCGGCCATCTGGCCGGCTGGGGCGAGGGCTGGCAGCACATGGTCCCGCTGATCGGGGACGCGGTACGCCGCTCCCGGGCGGACGTGCTCCTGGTCTCCCTGGGCCTGATCGACCTCGGCTTCTACACGGACGCCGAGCAGACGGCGCGGAACGCGCGCGCCTTCGCGGCGGAGGCCCGGACCGTGAACCCGCGCATCCGCATGGTCTGGCTACCGGTGATCCCCAACGTCCGCGCCGCGAACGACGAACCCTTCGCCGCCCAGGTCGGCGCCTTCAACGAACTCCTGGCGAAGGCGGCCGCCGACCTCGACGAGCGCACGTCCCCGCTGCTGCTCGCCTCGGTCCCGGAGACCTGGGACATCCACACCGACACCTACGACGGCACCCACCCCAACGCGGGCGGCGAACACAAACTGGCGGCGGCCTTCGCGGACGCGATGGACCAGGCGTGGGGGCTGGGCGGACCGTACGGGGGCTGATACGGAGGGGGCTGCAACGCTGCGTGGCCCTGTCCCGTGCGTATCGTTGTACTGCGCGGCGGCACTCGTGCATGGGGCCGCCGGGGAGGAGCGCCACGATGACCGTCACTGAGGACAGGATCACGATGGCCGAGGAGAGCGGCGAGCTGACTCTGGACGTCATGTTCGAGTGGCTCGAGAAGATGCCCGTCCCCGAGGGAACGAAGGTTGAGATCGTCGGGGGAAACATCTTCATGTCACCGCAGTGGCAGAATCACTGGGAGATCATCTCGGCCGTCTTCGAGCAGCTGCGAGACAAGTACCCTCGCAAGCGGCTCGCATCCGACGTGCGTATCGACTTCCCTGGTCACCTCAACGGCTTCGCATGCGACATGGCGGCCATGGCCGAGCGCTCGGTGAAGGACAGCAAGGGACGCTGGCGCTACCAGGACGTCGAGTTCGTGGCCGAGGTCATCTCCAAGGACACGGCAGCGAACGACTACGGGCCGAAGAAGCTCGCCTATGCCACCGCCGAAGTCCCGGTCTACCTCATCGCCGACCCCTACAAGGGCCGGTGCTACCTCTACACCCACCCCAAGGAAGGCGACTACGTCACGAGGACGAAGGTCGACTTCGGCGACGACATCGACCTCACCGGCACAGTCGTCGACCTCACCCTCAAGACCGACGACTTCCCCCGCGACTGATCCCCCTTGCCTAGAGCCCACTCCAAGACGTTGGCTTGGGTGTCATGAAGTACACGCAGCTCGGACGTACCGGACTCAAGGTCAGCCGACTCGTCCTCGGCACCATGAACTTCGGCCCGCAGACCGACGAGACCGACTCGCACGCGATCATGGACTCGGCACTGGCGGCCGGCATCAACTTCTTCGACACCGCGAACGTGTACGGCTGGGGTGAGAACAAGGGCCGTACCGAAGAGATCATCGGCAACTGGTTCGCGAAGGGCGGCGAACGGCGCGACAAGGTCGTCCTCGCCACCAAGGTCTACGGCAACATGGCCGCCGACGGCGATGCCTGGCCCAACCACGACAAGCTCTCCGCGCTGAACATCCGGCGGGCCGTCGACGCGTCGCTGAAGCGGCTCCAGACCGACTACATCGACCTCTACCAGTTCCACCACATCGACCGCTCCACTCCCTTCGAGGAGATCTGGCAGGCGATCGACACCCTCGTCCAGCAGGGGAAGATCCTCTACGTCGGGTCGTCCAACTTCCCCGGCTACAAGATCGCCCAGGCCAACGAGGCCGCCGCCCGCCGTGGCGGCACCATCGGGCTCGTCAGCGAGCAGTGCCTGTACAACCTCGCCGAGCGGCGCGCCGAGATGGAGGTCATCCCGGCCGCCGAGGACTACGGCCTCGGTGTCATCCCGTGGTCGCCGCTGCACGGCGGGCTGCTGGGCGGCGTGATCAAGAAGGAGGTCGAGGGCGGGCGCCGGGCGAGCGGCCGGGCCGCCGACACCCTCGCCAGCCCCGCAGGGCGCGCGCAGATCCAGGCCTACGAGGACCTGCTGGAGAAGCACGGCATCGAGCCCGGCGAGGCCGCCCTGGCCTGGCTGCTCACCCGCCCCGGTGTGACGGGCCCGATCGTCGGCCCGCGCACGGCGGAGCAGCTGGACTCGGCGATCCGCGCGGTCGAGCTGGAGCTGAGCGAGGAACTGCTGACCGGCCTCGACGAGATCTTCCCGGGCCCGGGCCCGTCGCCGGAGGCATTCGCCTGGTAAACACCGGAGAACTCTCAGGGGCGCGGGGCCGTGTCACTTCGCGGCTCCGCCCCCGGGCGCGACCGGCCGCGGCTCCCCGCTCCTACTTACCGACCGCCGACGCCACCGCAACGACAACGAACAACAACACAAGCGCACCGGCCATGATCCGGTTCCGGGTCTTCGGGTCCACGGGTCGAGCCTAACCGGCCCCGCCGAGCGCCCAGCGCCCGGTCGGTTCATAGCGGGGCTGCTCCCCCGGAACCCCGGACCGCGGCAGGTTGCTGCGCACCAGCACCAGCTCCCCCACCGTCCAGGTACGCCCGGCGAAAGCGTCCAGCACGTCGAGGTACGGCCCCACGTCCACCGCCTCCCGGCTGCGGGCCAGCGTCAGATGGGCCTTGTAGCGGCGGTGCTCGCCGAGGTCCAGGCCGGCCTTCCGCGCCGCCGCCTCCGCCCGGTCGGCCAGCAGACGCAGGGCGGGCACATCCCCGGCCGCCCCCGCCCACAGCGCCCGACCGTGCCCGAACTGCCCCCCGCCCCGCACGGCCAGCTCGAAGGGGGCGCTCCGGCGCGCGGCCCGCTCCAGCCGTGCCGACAGCTCCGGTACGACGTCGTCGTCGACCTCGCCGTAGAACGCGAGCGTGAAGTGCCAATTAACGGCTCCGCCGTGGGGCCAGCCGGGGCGGCCGGTCCAGCGCAGCCCGTCCGCACCGGGCAGCGCGCGCAACCGCTCGACCTCGGCGGCGAGTTCGTGGGCGATGTCCTCCGGTGGCAGCACGGCGGCGAAAAGTCTCATGCCCCGATTCTCCCCGCGCCTGCATGATGGGCCGCATGCAGATCACGATCAGGGACGGCGGGCCGGACGACATCCCCGCGATACTCGGCATGCTCGACAGCTGCGTGGAGTGGCTGGTCGGACAGGGACGCCCCCGGCAGTGGGGGACACAGCCGCTGTCGGAGCGGCCGACGACCGTGGAGTCGGTCGCCCGGTACGCGGACGAGGGCACGGTGTACATCGCCGAGGCGAACGGCGTACCGGCAGGGACACTGACCCTCACCGACGCGCCCGGCGCCTATCTCTCCCACCTCCGGCCGCCCGGCGAGCCCGAGCGGTACATCCACTGGCTCGCCTCCGACCGCCGCTTCAAGGGCTACGGCGTCGGTGCCGCGCTGCTCGCGCACGCCGCCGAGGAGACCCGGCGGGCGGGCGTCGGCCTGCTGCGGGTCGACTGCTACGCGGGGGACGACCGTAAGCTCGTCGCCTTCTACGAGGCGAACGGGTTCACGCCGACGGAGGCGTACACCAGCCAGGGCGACTGGCCGGGGCAGGTGCTGGCCCGGAGGGTGTAGTCCCCCCCAAGCGCCCTCGGTCACCCCCCCCAAGCGCCCCTCGGTCAGGCCACGCTCACCAGCTTGTCGCTCTCCTTCGGGACGACCCGCACCCGTGGGTGCCCGCCGTGCCAGCCCACCGCCAGCCGCCAGCCGCCGACGCGGGCCAGCACCAGGCCGATGGTGAGGGCGGCGGTCGCGGCGATCGCGCCGCCGACCGCGAGGCCGGCCCGGACGCCGTACGCATCGGTGATCCAGCCCGCTATCGGCGCGCCCACGGGGGAGCCGCCGAGGAAGACCATCATGTAGAGAGCCATGACCCGGCCGCGCATGGCCGGGTCGGTGCCCATCTGGATGCTGGTGTTGGCGGTGACGTTGATCGTCATGCCGAACATGCCGATCGGGGCCATGAGCAGGGCGAACAGCCAGAGGGTGGGGGCTGTCGCGGCGACGATCTCCACCGCGCCGAAGGCCACCGCCGCCGCGATCATCACCCGCATCCGGGCCGTGCCGCGCCGCGCCGCGAGGAGGGCGCCGGCCAGGGAGCCGACCGCCATGAGGGTGTTGAAGAGGCTGTAGCTGCCGGCGCCGGCGTGGAAGACGTCGTCGGCGAAGGCGGAGAGGTAGACGGGGAAGTTGAAGCCGAAGGTGCCGATGAACCCGACCAGGGTGATCGTCCAGATCAGGTCGGGGCGGCCGGCGACGTAGTGCAGGCCCTCGCGCAGCTGGCCCTTGGCGCGGGGCGCGCGCTCGACGGCGTACAGCTCGCGTGCCCGCATCAGCAGCAGACCGGCGATGGGGGCGACGAAGGACAGGCCGTTGGCGAGGAACGCCCAGCCGGTGCCCACCCCGGTGATCATCACGCCGGCGACGGCGGGGCCGACCAGCCGGGCCGACTGGAAGTTCGCGGAGTTGAGGCTGACCGCGTTCTGGAGCTGCTCGGGGCCGACCATCTCGGAGACGAAGGACTGGCGGGCCGGGTTGTCGACGACGGTCGCGAGGCCGACGGTGAACGCGGCGAGGTAGACGTGCCAGACCTGGACGTGTCCGGAGAGGGTGAGCAGGGCGAGCGCGATGCCGGTGACACCCATCATCGTCTGGGTGAAGAGCAGCGTGCCGCGCCTGGGCAGACGGTCGACGAGGACTCCGCCGTAGAGGCCGAAGAGGAGCATCGGCAGGAACTGCAGGGCCGTGGTGAAGCCGACGGCGGTCGCGGAGCCGGTGAGGCTGAGGACCAGCCAGTCCTGTGCGATGCGCTGCATCCAGGTGCCGATGTTCGAGACGACCTGGCCGGCGAAGAACAGACGGTAGTTCCGGACCTTCAGCGAGCTGAACATCGATGACCTCGACGGTCCGGAGCGGGGGGTGGGCGGGGTGTCGGGGGTCTTCGGTGCGGGTGCGGAAGCTGCTCCGGGTCCCGTACTCAACAGGGTCGCCTCCTCGGTATTGCCTACAGGTGTGCGAGTTTCTCCAGCACGGGGGCGGCGGCGCGCAGTTTCGCCCACTCGTCCTCGTCGAGGCCGTCGACCAGGGTGGCCAGGAAGGCGTTCCGCTTGCGGCGGCTCTCCGCGAGCATGGCCTCGGCCTGCTCGGTCTTGGTGACGACCTTCTGGCGCCGGTCCTCGGGGTGCGGCTCCAGCCGGACCAGGCCCTTGGCCTCCAGAAGCGCCACGATGCGGGTCATCGACGGCGGCTGGACGTGCTCCTTGCGGGCGAGTTCTCCCGGCGTGGCGCTGCCGCAGAGGGAGAGGGTGCCGAGCACCGACATCTCGGTCGGGCTCAGCGACTCGTCGACCCGCTGGTGCTTGAGCCGGCGGGACAGCCGCATCACGGCGGATCTCAGCGAGTTCACGGCGGCAGCGTCGTCGCCATGGGTCAGGTCAGGCATGTCTTTAACATAACTCATTACTCTCGCTAAAGACCACCGGAACGCACCCCGAGTGCCCGTGAGACCCGCCACTGAATCCCTTTATCACTCATACGGGTGATATGAGCGCGGAACGTCACCCATTACCCCGAACCATGCCGCGACCCTCGTACTCATGGGGACCAGTGTGCTCAGCCTGCGGATAGACGGGGAGCTGCTCGAGCGGCTCCGGCACCATGCGGCCAAGAGGGGGATGAGCGTCCAGGACTATGTCGTCCAGACGCTCATCCGGGACGACTTCGACGAGCGGTTCCAGGCCGCCGTCGAGGAGACGGAGAAGTTCTACGGGCTCACATGAGATGTGATCGCCTCTGATCGCCTCGTAAGCTGTGCGGTATGGCCGCGTTTTTCTCGGGTTTCTCGGGACCCCTCAAGCACGAGGCGCCGGAGCCCCTGGAGGGCCCCGTGGTCGCCACCATCACCGGCGGCACGATCGTCTGGTTCGTCCTCTTCCTCGTCCAGCTCCCCTTCTACGGCTGGTTCGACGACCACGGTCATCTGTGGTGGCTGTGGACCTGCCTGGCGGGGGGCGGGCTGGGGCTCCTCGGCATCTGGATCGTCCGCAGACGGGACGCGGCGATCAAGCGGGCCGCCGCCCACGAATAGTCGCGCTACAACCACCGCACTATTCCCGTCCTCCCCAGGTCGGATCTTCGGCGTCCTCGATGGGTGAACCCCCAAATCCGCACGTACCGTCGATTCCATGACGGATATCGACGCGCCCGCCACCCAGCGGCCGGCAGCGACCGGACTCACCGCCACCGAGGTCGCGGATCGCGTCGCGCGCGGTCAGGTCAACGACGTACCCGTGCACAGCAGCCGGTCGATCGGCGAGATCGTCCGCGCGAACGTCTTCACCCGGTTCAACGCCATCATCGGCATCCTGTGGCTGATCATGCTCGCGGTCGCACCCATCCAGGACAGCCTCTTCGGCTTCGTGATCCTCGCCAACACCGGGATCGGCATCCTCCAGGAGTGGCGGGCGAAGAAGACCCTCGACTCCCTCGCCGTCATCGGGGAGGTCCGGCCGACCGTGCGCCGCGACGGGGCCGCGGTCGTGGTCGCCACCTCCGAACTCGTCCTCGACGACGTCATGGAGTTCGGCCCCGGCGACAAGGTGGTCGTGGACGGGGTGTGTGTCGAGGCCGACGGCCTGGAGATCGACGAGTCGCTGCTCACCGGCGAGGCCGACCCGGTCGTGAAGCGGCCCGGCGACCAGGTCCTGTCAGGCAGCTTCGTGGTCGCCGGCGGCGGCGCCTTCCGCGCCACGAAGGTCGGCCGCGAGGCCTACGCCGCGCAGCTCGCCGAGGAGGCCTCCCGGTTCACCCTCGTCCACTCCGAGCTGCGCTCCGGCATCTCCACCATCCTCAAGTACGTGACGTGGATGATGGTCCCGGCCGCGATCGGTCTGGTCATCACCCAGCTGTTCGTGAAGAACAACGATCTCGGGGACTCCGTCGCGCGCACCATCGGCGGCATCGTGCCCATGGTGCCCGAGGGCCTGGTGCTGCTCACCTCCGTCGCCTTCGCCATCGGTGTGATCCGGCTGGGCCGCAAGCAGTGCCTGGTCCAGGAACTCCCGGCGATCGAGGGCCTGGCCCGCGTCGACACGGTCTGTCTGGACAAGACCGGCACCCTCACCGAGGGCGGCATGGACGTCACGGAGCTGCGCGCCCTGGACGGCGCCGACGAGACGTACATACGCCGGGTACTCGGCGCCCTCGGCACGTCCGACCCCCGCCCCAACGCCTCCCTCCAGGCGATCATCGACGCCTACCCGGACGGCGAGGACTGGCGCCGCACCGGGTCGCTGCCCTTTTCCTCCGCCCGCAAGTACAGCGGGGCGAGCTTCAGCGAGGAGAACGGCGAGAGCGGTACCTGGCTGCTGGGCGCCCCCGACGTCCTGCTGACCGACGGCGACCCGGCCCTCACCGAGACGGAACGGCTGAACGAGCAGGGCCTGCGCGTACTGCTCCTCGTCCGGACCGCCCGCGGCCTGGACGATCCCGACGTCGCCAAGGGAGCGCGGCCGTTCGCCCTCGTCGTACTGGAACAGCGGCTGCGGCCGGACGCGGCCGACACCCTGCGCTACTTCGCCGAGCAGGACGTCCACGCCAAGGTCATCTCCGGCGACAACGCGGTGTCGGTGGGGGCGGTCGCCGCCAAGCTGGGCCTGAAGGGCAGCACGGTGGACGCGCGCCGGCTGCCCGCCGAGCGGGAGGGAATGGCGGCCGCCCTCGACGACGGCACGGTCTTCGGCCGGGTCACCCCGCAGCAGAAGCGGGACATGGTCGGCGCGTTGCAGTCGCGGGGGCACACGGTCGCGATGACGGGGGACGGCGTCAACGACGTCCTGGCCCTCAAGGACGCGGACATCGGCGTGGCGATGGGCTCGGGTTCGGAGGCGACGCGGGCGGTGGCCCAGATCGTGCTCCTCAACAACAGCTTCGCGACGCTGCCGTCGGTGGTGGCGGAGGGCCGCCGGGTCATTGGCAACATCACGCGGGTGGCGACCCTGTTCCTGGTGAAGACGGTCTACTCGGTGCTGCTCGCGCTGCTGGTGGTCTGCTGGGGGGTCGAGTACCCCTTCCTCCCCCGCCACCTGACCCTGCTCTCCACCCTCACCATCGGCATCCCGGCCTTCTTCCTCGCCCTCGCCCCCAACAAGGAGCGGGCCCGGCCGCACTTCGTGCGCAGGGTGATGCGGTACTCGATCCCGGGCGGGGTGGTGGCGGGCGTGGCGACCTTCGTGACGTATCTGATCGCCCGTCACGAGTACGTGGGCGAGGGCTCGTTGGACGCGGAGACCAGCGCCGCGACCCTCACCCTGTTCCTGATCTCCATGTGGGTCCTGGCGATCATCGCCCGCCCCTACACCTGGTGGCGGGTGCTGCTGGTGGCCTCGATGGGCGTGGCGTTCGTGGTGGTGCTGATGGTCCCCTGGCTCCAGGAGTTCTTCGCGCTGAAGCTGGTAGGGGTGACGATGCCGTGGATCGCGGTCGGCATCTCGGTGGTTGCGGCGGTCGCCCTGGAGATCATGTGGAAGTGGGTCGACCGCCGCTTTCCCGTCTAGCGGTTGCGCTGCTTACTTCACGTCGATGAAGTCGGCGGCGGAGTTCACGGCCGGGGTCGTGGTCGTACCGGCGAAGACGTAACGGAAGTAGCCGTCGGCGGAGGCCTTGACGGTGGTCTTCAGGGCACCGGTGGAGCTGGTCTTGATGGTCTTGACCGTGCTCCAGGCGGTGGCGCCCGTCTTCTTGAACTGCAGCTTCACCGGCTGGGTCGAGTAACCGGCGAACTTGTACGTGTCCCAGTTGGCGCGGCTCAGCTTGCCGGTGACCGTGATGGTCTTGCCCTTCTTCACCGGCTCCGGGGTGGCGTCGGTGGTGAGCTTGGACTGGCGCTGAACCTTGGTGGTGCCGAGGTTGCCCTGGGTGGTGAAGCCGAAGGTGGTGGTGTCGACGGCGATGGCCGCGATCTTCCACGTGCCCGCGTCGGCGTTGGTGAGCTGCTCGTTGACGTCGTTGGGCTTCGGCCGGAGCTGGATGGTGGCCTTGCACTTCAGCACCGTCGAGGACCCCGCCACCGCCGTGCAGGTGCCCTCGTTGTCGCCGCTGAGGATCTTCTGGTTCGAGTCGGGGTCGACCGTGGCGCCCCGGTAGAGACCCGGACCGGTGATGAACGAGCTGGCCTTGAGGGCCGCGGGCTTCGTGACGGTGTAGGTCGCGCTGACCGTGACCTTGGACGTGGGGCCGACCACGATGTTCTTGCCGCCGTTGATCTTCATGTTGGAGAAGGTGACGGCGGGCCCGGCCGGGGCGGCGGGAGCGGCCTGCGCGGCCGGCACGGCGAGGGCGGAGAGGGCGACGGCGCCGGTGGCGGCGACGACGAGGGCGCGTATGCGCATGTGCGTAACTCCAGATGGAGGAGTGCTGTTCGGAGTCTCTTGACTCTGCAAGTGAGATCCGTGACAGGTGTGGTGAGTTGTACGAAAAGAGGTAAGAAAGACTTCGGTGGGCTTCTTACTTCACGTCGACGAAGTCGCCCGCGGCGCTGACCGCCGGGGTGGTCGACGTCCCCGCGAAGCTGTAGCGGAAGTAGCCGTCCTTGGCCGCCTTGACCGTGGTCTTCAGGTTCCCGGTCGAGTTGGTCTTGATCGTCTTCACGGTGGTGTAGGTGGTGCTGCCCTTCTTGCGGAACTGCAGCTTCACCGCCTGGCCCGTGTAGCCGTGGTACTTGCCGTCGTCCCAGTTGGCCCGGGACAGCTTGCCCGTGACAGTGATGGTCTTGCCCTTCTTCACCGGCTCGGGGGAGGCGTTGACCGTGAGCTTGGAGAAGCGCTGGAGCTTGGTGGTGGCGAGGGGGTACTGCTCGGCGTAGCCAACCTTGCTCCAGTCGACATCGCCGGGATCGGGGTCCTGGCCGTTCCAGTCCAACACGTACCCGGCAGCCTTCCAGCCGGTGGCGTCGGCGTTGGTCAGTTCGTCGGTCGGGTAGATATCTATGGTGCCCTTGCAGTTGGCCACCGTCGCCGAGACCTTGGTGCAGACTGGCCACTCGTCGCCGGCCAGGAAGAATCCGTCCTCGTCGTCGTAGTCACCCCGGTAGAGCGCAACGTCCTTCCAGACGTCGTCCGCGGTGAAGTCGATGTCCGCGGCGTGCGTGACCTTGTACGTCACTGGGACGCTCACGTGGTTGGTGGTGCCCACGACGATCGGCTTGCCGTTGTTGACCTTCACACCGGAGAACTTGACGTCCAGCGGGTCAGAAGTGTCGGCGGCGCTGGAGAACGCACTGTTCCCGGAAACCGCCTGCCGCGCCTTCTGCACGGCCGCGTGGGCATCGGCCGGACCGACCGAGCCGGTGTCCCCGGCCTGTGCGACCGGCACGGCGAGGGCGGAGAGGCTCAGTGCGCCGCTGAGGGCGACGACGGTGGCACGGATACGCATGGCTTTCCCCCGTGAATGAAGCGATCATGAGGCCTGTCGGCCCATTCGATGAGATGCACGGGGGATGTGAATGGTTGTACGAAGTTGTGAAGATTTTCGAGCCTGGAAGGCGACGCCATGATCATCCTTGTCACCCGCTACACGAAGGACGGCGACTTCCCCGACTCGACCATGGACGTCACCACGGCCGGCGCGGAGGCCTTCGCCGACCTGCTCGGGGTCCCTGCCGACACCCTGACCGAGGTCTATCCGCTGCGGCAGAAGCACGCCGAACGCTTCCAGCAGCTGACCGGCATCCCGCTCGACCTGGAGAAGTACGACTACTTCCTGGAACCCGGGGCGGACTGACGAAAGGACCAGGGGCCGCCCGGCAGGGCGGCCCCTGGTGCTCAGTCGAACCAGCGGTCGCGGGCCAGTTCCCCCGTGCGGGACGGGTCCTCCAGGAGGGCCGCCACCTCGAAGCGGCGGGGCCACTGGCGGGCTGCCCAGGCGAGGCCCGCGGCGACGCCCTCCAGGGTCGCGGCGTGCAGGGTGCCGTCGGTCGTCAGGCGCCAGTCGATCTCCACGCCGTCGACGACGAGTTCCTCGTGTTCGACGTAGGTGGCCGGGGTGCGGGGGCCCAGGAGGACACGGACCGAGTCCGGTACGTCGTGCTCGGTGCCCTCGGAGTCGACCGAGCCCGTCACCGACTCGCTCAGCCGGCGGACCTGGAAGAGTTCCGCCAACTCCGCCGCCTGTGCGGGGCGTACGGGGAGGAGGGGGACGCCCGAGGTGAAGGGGAGCAGGTCCGGGGAGTCCACCACCACCGCCTCCGCCGCGTCCACGACCTCCACCCGGCCGTCCACCACGGCGCGCAACTCGTCGGGGAGGGTCACCTGTTCGGGGTCCAGGGACGCCAAGGCGCTGTACAGCCCGTGCAGTTGGGCTGAGCCCACCGGGCGGTCGGGGTCCGCCAGGCGGTCCAGGAGTTCCGCCGCGCCGCCCGGCTCGTCGAGCAGGGCCGGGACGGACGTGCGGACGCCCAGGGCGCGCAGGACCTGTTCGTCGTCGAAGCCGGTCGCGTCGGCCTCGTCGTACAGGCCGTGCAGGAGCGGGTCCCCGCCGGAGGCCAGCAGGCCCGCCGGGCGGCGGCCGTCGAGGACCGGGTGCCCGCGCAGCCACCATGCGGTGTAGGGGCGGACGACCTCGTGGGTGCCGTCGGGGAGCAGGATGCGGACGGGCTGGGTGAGGGCGTCGCGCAGGGGCGGCTGGGCGAGGAGGGCGAGGGCCTCGGGCCAGCGGTCGTCGTCGACGAGGTCGAGGTCGCGGACGGCGACGAGTTCGGTGGCGACCGGGGGGACGGGGGAGTCCGGGAAGCGGTCGAGGATGTCCTCGCACCAGACGTCCACCGCGTCCAGCAGCCCCGCGTCGTCCGGCTCCGCGAAGTCGCCTTCGCGGGGCTCCAGTTCGTCGGGGTCGAGGACGACGTCCGTGGCACGGACGAGAGCGAAGTCGGCGAGGACGCCGACGGCGGCGAGCGGGCCCTCGCCCCACTTCTCCGCCAGGTCGGCGTCCACCGAGGCGAGTTCGTCCTCGCGGATGACGGACGCGAACGGGCTGCCGGGGAGGACGAGTTCGCCGGCCGGGACCAGTTCGCCGTCCTCGTCGGGGAGGGCAAGGGCGCCCAGCCACGGCTCGTCGCCCGGCTCCAGGCCCGCGTCACGGACGAGTGCGAGGACCGTGTCGGCGAGTTCCTCGGTGTCCGGGGTGTCCTCCTCCCAGGCCGCGCCGCCGTCGTCGTCGAGGGAGGCGGCCACGGCGGCCCGTACCTGGGGGGTCGTCAGGACCGCCCGGGGGGTGGCCGGCAGGGCGCCCAGCTTCTCCAGGAGGGGGTGCGCGGCGTCCGGGTGGGCGACCTTGAGCCCGAGGCGGGCGAGGACGTCGGGGTCGGCGCTCACCGCGTCCGGGGTGGGCAGGAGGACCTGGCGCGGGCCGATGGTCGTCCGGCCGTCGGCGAGCGGGACGGGGAGGCCGGAGAGACGGTCCGGGTCGACGCCCGCGAGGCTGTCGTAGAGGCGGTACCACCAGTCCGGGTCCTTCTCCAGGCCCGCGAGGCGGTCGATGGCGTCGGCGAGCGGGATGCGGGCGACGGCGAGGGTGCGCAGTTCGACTCGTCGTTCGAGTCCGGCCGGGAGGAGGGTCGGAAGCACCTCCGCCAGGACCCGTACGGTGTCGGCCCCGGCTCCCTCCACCACCTCGGCGTCGCGGGGGCGCAGGGCCTCGGGGAGCTGGAGTTCGTCGTCGTCCTCGACGGCGGCCGGGGTGACGGCCGGCGGCAGGAAGGCGGTGCGCGGGAGGCGGTCGAGGACGGCCGCCCGCAGTGCCCCGTCGAGTTCGCCCTTGCCCAGGGCCCCGGGCACGAGGTCGATGATGCCGGGCGTCACCGGGCGCCAGCCGGCGAGGAGTTCGGCGTACACGTCGGCCGCGCGCTGGACCAGGTGGTCGGTGAGCGGGCCGGGGGCGGCGTGCCGACGGGTCGTGTCGAGGGGGAAGGACGCGATGAGCAGGGCGGGCACGCCGAGGGGCTCGTCGCTGGGGGTGGGGGCGTGCAGGACGGGGGCCGTGCGGGGGTGCGCCGGGGCGCCGTCCTCGGACACGGGGACGGCCCAGGTGACCGACCAGTGCGGGCGCAGCCGTTCCTCGACCGGACGGTCGGCGAGCAGGCCGGGGGCGAGGGTCCCGTGCGCGGCGGCCGTACGCCAGCGGGTGACCCCGTCACGCGAATCCTCCACGACGGTCAGAGCGCCGTCGGCGGTGCGGCGCAGGGTCCTCGGGGCCGCGCCGCCCACCTCGATCACGACCTCCGCGAGGCCCGGCAGAGCGAGGATCAGGGCGTCGTCCACGGCGGCGAGGAGACGCTCGGCGAGGTCGGCCGCGCCCGCGTCCCGCAGCGGGAGGATGACCGCGGTGTCGTAGGGGTCGGGGGCGGTGCCCTCGGCGGCGAAGGGGAGCCGCAGAAGGGGCACATGGCCGTCCCGGCGGCGGATCTCGTCGCCGAGCCCGGGGCTGTGCCGGGCGGTCTCGGAGGCCAGCTCGCGGGCGGCGGCGAGGTCCCAGCGGACGCCGCCGTGCCGTCCGACGACGGCGGGCTCGTCGCTCACGGCGATGACGGCGGCGAAGCCGACGCCGAACCGGCCGACCGCCGCGGCAGCCTGCTGGGCGTCCCGCTTGGCGGAGGCGCGGAGGGTGGCGAGCGACTCGACGCCGGCGGCGTCGAGGGGAGCGCCGGTGTTGGCGGCGACGAGGACGCCGTCGCGGAGGGTGAGCAGCAGGCGGCCGGGGACACCGGCGCGGGCCGCCGCGTCGGCGGCGTTCTGCGCGAGCTCGACGACGAGACGGTCACGGTAGCCGCCGAGGACGAGGTCCTCCTCGGCGTTGGCGTCCTCGCGGAACCTGGCGGGGCTCGTCGCCCAGGCGTCCAGGACCCCGCGGCGCAGGCGGGCCGTACCGAAGGGATCAGCGCCCTCGGGTGCCGGCCGCACGAACTTGCTCACGTTCACTCTCCTCATCGGCGTGAGGACGAAGGTACCGCGAGGAAGGAGGCCGCCCTGCCCGGCCTAGGAGTGGCCCAGTTCCGCCGTCTCGTCGTCGGAGTCGAAGGCGGGCGGTACCGAGCCGGAGTCCGGTGCCGGGCGGAGCGGGAAGGGGTCCACCCTGGTCTCGTCGATCACCGGCGGAGCCACCTGCGGGGGTTTCGGCATGACCGCCGCCTCCGAGTGCCCGCCGCAGCCGTACGCCAGCGACACCACGCGTCCGTCGGCCGGGGAGAACTCGTTGGCGCAGACGCCGAAGGCCTGGCCGAGGGAGCCGCCGATGGCGGTGAGGAAGCCGCAGCTGACGCAGGTCGCCGGGGCCGCCTGGGCCATCGGCGTCTTGGCGCCGAAGGACTCCTCCCAGCGGTCGGCGGCGATGTGCAGGCCGTACCGGGACAGGACGCGGGCGCGACGCAGGCCCAGCTCCTCCGCGACCGCCGCGATCGAGCCCCGGGCGGGCACGGCGGGGGTCTGCGGGAGGGCCGTGGTCATCTCGGCGTCCTCGGCCTCCACCAGCTCGGCCATCTCCGCCGAGACCGGGGAGTTCGGCTGCGGCACCTCCTCGCCGGTCCAGCCGGGCTCCAGACGGAGGTCCTCGGCGTCGGTGGGGAGGAGGTCGCCGGGACCCATGTCGCCGGGGCGCAGCCGCTCGCTCCACGGCACCCACTCGGGAGCGAGGACGGCGTCCGGGCCGGGGAGGAGGACCACCTCGTCCAGCGTCACGGCCTTGGCGCGGGAGGCGCGGGCCACGGTCGCCGCCCAGCGCCAGCCCCGGTAGCCGAGTTCCTTGCACTCGAAGTAGTGCGTGACGACCCGGTCGCCCTCGGAGACGAGGCCCGCGTGCTCGCCGACCACGCCGGGCGCGGCAGCCTCCTCGGCTGCGGCGCGGGCGAGGTCGACTGCCTCGGCGCACAGGCGGTCAGGGGTGCGGCTTCGCGTGGTCGCTGCGCTCACAGGTATCGCTTCTCTCCTACGCCGTCTCTCGGGTGCGCCGGCCTGAAGGCGGCGGGTGCGGACGGAGCGGACCGGAGGACCGCGTCGACGTCCGCGCCCACTCGCGCTCGGGCGCACCTGCTGTCATCCATTCTGCGGGATGCCTGGGAGGCGCGCGGCCGAGAACGATCGCCACGGCGCGCTACGCACGCTACCCGGTCGCGAGCGTTCGGCCTACACCGACGGGACGTTTCTCCGCACCTGACCTCACCCGACCCACGTTATCCGCGCGGTAACCGCACTAGTCGCGCCTTTCTCGGGGCACTATGACGGGGTGGCAACCGCGAAAGCATCCCAAGGTGCCACCGGAACTGGTGGAGACAGCGGTTCGGGCCGGTTCGGCGGCTCCGTCCGCTCGGTCGGCCGTGCCCTGCACTTGCCGTTCACCGGCACCGCCCGCGGCATCAGAAAGGCCACGCACGCGCATGGCGCCGGGGAGTCCGGCCTGGGCCGGCTGATCGAACTGCACGCGGTCAACGGCGCCGGCGATGTCATGATCACCGTCGCCCTCGCCTCCACCGTCTTCTTCTCCGTGCCCACCGACGAGGCCCGGGGCAGGGTCGCCCTCTACCTCGCGATCACCATGGCGCCCTTCACGGTCCTCGCCCCGGTGATCGGCCCGCTCCTCGACCGGCTCCCGCACGGCCGCCGGGCCGCCATGGCGGGCGCGATGCTCGCCCGGGCGCTGCTCGCGCTGATCATCTCGGGAGCGGTCGCCACGGGCAGCCTGGAGCTGTATCCGGCCGCGCTGGGCGTGCTGGTCGCGTCGAAGGCATACGGCGTCGTACGCAGCGCCGTGGTACCCCGCCTGCTGCCACCCCGGTTCTCCCTGGTGAAGGCGAACTCACGGGTCACCCTCGGCGGGCTGCTCGCCACCGGGGTCGCCGCACCCGTCGGCGCCGGGCTGCAGGCGCTCGGTCCGCGCTGGCCGCTCTACGGCGCCTTCGTGATCTTCATCGCCGGGATGTTCCTGTCGTTCCGGCTGCCGCCCAAGGTGGACTCGGCCAAGGGCGAGGACGTGGCGCTGCTCGCGGCCGACGAGGAGCATCTGCACGGGCCGCACCTCCGGCCGGTGAAGCGCCCGGGCCTCAGGACGGTCGGCATCGCCGTCACGCACGCCCTGGGCGCCAACGCCGCGCTGCGCTGGCTGTCCGGATTCCTGACCTTCTTCCTCGCCTTCCTGCTGCGCGAACACCCGCTGACGGGGTCCAGCGCGGCCTGGTCGCTGGGCATAGTGGCGGTCGCGGCGGGCGTCGGCAACGCGTGCGGTACGGCGGTGGGGGCGTGGCTGCGTTCCCGGGCGCCGGAGATCATCATCGTGACGGTGCTGGCGATCGTGCTGGGTGCGGCGATCACGGCGGCCGTGTTCTTCGGCGCGTTCCTGGTGGCGTGTCTGGCGGCGACGGCGGGCTTCTGCCAGGCGCTGGCCAAGCTGTCCCTGGACGCGCTGATCCAGCGGGACGTGCCCGAGACGGTGCGGACCTCGGCGTTCGCGCGCTCGGAGACGATGCTCCAGATGGCCTGGGTGCTGGGCGGCGCGATCGGCATCGTGATGCCGCTGAACGGCACCCTGGGCCTGTGTCTGGCCGCCGCCGTGATCGCGCTGGGCTGGGTGACCACGGCCAGGGGACTGATCGGCTCGGCCCGCCACGGCGGGGCGGCCAAGCCCCGCGTGGCGTAACACACGGTGGCGCCGCCCCCCGCGTAGAGAGCGGGCCGGACACGCCCGATAGCCTTCGCCCCATGACCACGCTGCCCCGCGGCGAAGCCGCTGATGTACTACGTGTGCGACGCCGCCGCGCCGTCGCCGCCGCCGGCGCCGTATCCGCCGGACTGCTCGTCCTGTCGGCCTGCGACAAGCCGACGCCGCTGTCCACGATCACCGTCGGCCGCACCTCGGTCAGCTCCGAGGCGACCTGCGGCGGCGAGGGGGACGCCCTCCAGTCCGCGGCGCAGACGAAGTGCCTGGCCGACAAGGACATCAAGTCCATCAAGGTCGACCCCGACGAGACGGTCCGCTTCGGCGTCGACCCCGATGTCGCCGACAAGCGCTGGACGATCCTGATGAACGGTCAGCCGCTCACCGAGGACAGCAACAAGACGTACCGCACGATCCCGGGCAGCGTGTTCTTCAACGCCCAGTACGGCGCCCAGGGCGACTCGACGCTCGTCACCATCAAGGCGGGCGACGGCAAGAAGGACAGCCAGGCGGCGACCGGCCTGTGGTCGTTCAAGCTCGAGAAGGACGACTAGCCACGTCTCCCGACCGCATCCTCGTGGCCACCGCGGTCCCGGCCGAACGGGACGCGGTGGCAGGGGCGTTCGCGGAGCCCGCCCGGGAGGTGCGGCTGCCCGGCGTGACGCTCCACTGTCCCGACGCGGCCTACGACCTCCTCGCCGCCGGTGTGGGCCCCGCCCTCGCCGCCGCGTCCGTGTCCGCCGCGCTGACCGCCGCCGCGCTCGACGGCACGCCGTACGGCCTGGTCGTCTCGGCGGGCATCGCCGGCGGTTTCCCGCCGGAGGCGCCCGTCGGCTCCCTGGTCGTCGCCGACGAGATCACCGCCGCGGACCTCGGCGCGGAGAGCCCGCAGAGCCCGGGCGGCTTTCTGCCGGTCACGGAGCTGGGTTTCGGCACCGTCACCCACCGTCCGCCGAAGTCCCTCGTACGGGAGGTCTCGGCCGCCACCGGAGCCCGTACCGGCGCGGTCCTGACCGTCTCCACGGTCACCGGCACCGCCGCCCGCGCCGCCGTCCTGCGCGCCCGCCACCCGGGCGCCCTCGCCGAGGCCATGGAGGGCTTCGGGGTCGCCGAGGCCGCCGCCGCGCACGGCACACCCGTACTGGAGATCCGCGCGGTCTCCAACCCCGTGGGCCCGCGAGACCGCGCCGCCTGGCGCATCGGCGAGGCGCTGGCCGCGCTGACGGCTGCCTTCGGGAAGCTCGCACCCGTCCTGGAGAGTTGGAACCCCCATGACCACCACGAGTGAACCGCTGCGGATCGCGTACTCCCCCTGCCCCAACGACACCTTCGTCTTCGACGCCCTCGCGCACGGCCGTCTCCCGGGCGCCCCGGCGCTGGAGGTGACCCTCGCCGACATCGACGTCACCAACGGCATGGCCGAGCGCGGCGAGCTGGATGTCCTGAAGGTGTCGTACGCCGTGCTGCCGTACGTTCTCGACGAGTACGCGCTGCTGCCCTGCGGGGGCGCGCTGGGCCGGGGCTGCGGCCCGCTGGTGCTGACGCGCGAGCCGGGGCTCGACCTCACCGGCCGGACGGTCGCGGTGCCGAGCGAGACGTCCACGGCGTATCTGCTGTTCCGGCTCTGGGCGGCCGACACGGTCCCCGGCGGGGTCGGCGAGATCGTGGTCCTGCCCTTCCACGAGATCATGCCGGCCGTGCGGGACGGCAAGGTCGACGCGGGACTCGTCATCCACGAGGCGCGCTTCACGTACGGGAACTACGGGCTGCACAAGCTCGCCGACATGGGCGAGCACTGGGAGGCCACGACCGGGCTGCCGATCCCGCTGGGCGCGATCATCGCGAAGCGGGCGCTGGGCGCGGAAACCCTCACCCTGCTCGCCGAATCGATCCGGACCTCGGTACGGGCCGCGTGGGACGCCCCCGAGGTCTCCCGCCCGTACGTCATGGAACACGCCCAGGAAATGGATCCGTCGGTCGCCGACCAGCACATCGGCCTGTACGTCAACGAGTTCACGGCGGACCTGGGCGAGGACGGTTATGCCGCCGTACGCGGTCTGCTGACACGCGCGGCGGCCGAGGGGCTCGTACCGCCCCTCGGCCCGGACGCACTCGATTTTCCCTGAAGGCGCCTACACGTCGAGTTGGTCGGCGACCGCCCGCAGCAGGCCGGCAATCTTCTTGCCCGAGGTCTTCTCGGGGTAACGGCCCTTCTCCAGCATCGGCGTGATGTTTTCGAGGAGGGTCGTCAGGTCCTGGACGATGGAGGCCAGTTCGTCGGGCTTCTTGCGCTGGGCCGCCGCGACCGACGGGGTGGGGTCGAGGATGACGACGGAGAGTGCCTGGTCGCCGCGCTGTCCGGCGACGACGCCGAACTCCACTCGCTGGCCCGGCTTCAGTGTCTCGACTCCGGCGGGGAGGACCGAGGAATGGACGAAGACGTCACCGCCGTCGTCGCGGGAGAGAAAGCCGAAGCCCTTCTCGCTGTTGAACCACTTGACCTTGCCGGTAGGCACGTCTGTCCTCGTCCTCGTACTCGTCGGAAAACTGCTTCTGACTACTTCAAACCGCTACTAACCGCTTCTGAAAACAGCTCTGGAACGGCCCTTGATAGCACTTGGGCGGGTCGACCATGACCCGCCGGTACCAAGGCTAATGGTCTTCGGGCTGCTGACAAGACGTCACCCGGTTGTTCCTTCGCGCTGGGAACTACCCTGGTCCGGTGCGTGACAAAACCCAAACGAATTCCGCCGCTCCCGGTGACCGACTGATCCTTGCCGGTGCCATCGTGTTCTTCGTCGGCGCCGTGGCCACTCTCGTCACGGTCGCCCCGCTGCTCCTCGGTACGAGGCCATTTCCCGCGTACATGTTCGGATTGAGCATGCTCATGGGCGTCGGCTTCCTCGTCGCGGGCGCGGGTGTGCTGCGCTCGGCCGCGGCGGGACGGCGTCAGGCGCGCGGCACGGCCAGGTAGCCGGCCAGCCAGCCGGGGAATGCGGTGAGGTCGTCGAGCACGACATCCGCACCGGCCGTGCGCAGTTCCTCCGCATCGCACGGCCCGGTCGGCACGGTCACCGACAGCGCCTCGGCGGTGCGGGCACCGCGTACGTCACCCACGTGGTCGCCGACGTAGACGCTCGCGCCGTGCTCGCGCAGCGCCAGCGCCTTCTGCTCGGCCCACAGGTTGCCGACGACCTCGTCCGCCTCGATGCCGAGGTGCTCCAGGTGCAGCTTGGCGTTCGGCTCCCACTTCGCGGTGACGACGATCGCCCGCCCGCCGGCCGCGCGTACCGCGGCGACGGCGTCGTGCGCGCCGGGCATCGCGAGCGTGCCGGTGACGGCGTACGCCGGGTAGATCTCGCGGTACAGATCGGCCATGGCCGAAATCTCCTCCGCCGGGAACCAGTTCGCCATCTCCTCGTACAGCGGCGGCCCGAGCCGGGTGACCACGAGATCGGCGTCCACGTACGTCCCCGTCCGCGCGGACAGCTCCACCCAGCAGGCACGGATGCCGGGCCGGGAGTCGATGAGGGTCATGTCGAGATCGAAGCCGACGGTGAGCGGGGCTGGAGTGGCGGTCATACGCTCATTCTCCCCAATTCCGGGACTACTTCTGCCGTTGCGATCGCCACACCAGGAACAGCGCCGACGCCACGGCCGCGCCCCGCAGCACCCACGGCCAGGTGTCGGCGAGGGCGTCGTTCATGTGTCCCTCGGCTATGGGGTCGCCCCAGCGGCCCTCGGAACGGCCCCACAGCCACACCAGTCCGGCGGCGGCCGCGGAGCCCGGCAGCCAGAAGACCACGGTCTTCGTCTCCCGCTCGCTGAGGCGCCGCGAGGCGTACGCGACGACCCAGCCGACGACGAGGGCGAGCAGGTTGCCGAGGACCGCGCCGGCGAGGAGGGCGGCGGCGGCCAGCAGGAGGAGGGGGTTGCTCCAGCTTCTGCCGCCACCGCTTTCGCCTCCGCCTCCGGTTTTGGCGGCGCGGAGGAAGGGGATGCGCCGGCGGCGCGGGGCGGCTTGGGCTTCGGCCTCGGGGACGGCCTCCTCGGGCTCGGGCTCGTCCTCCTTCTCCGGCTCCTCCGGCGGCTTCGGCCCGGGCTTGCGCAGCATGTCCGGGATCTCGATCCCGCCGGTGAAGCCGGGCACGTCCGTCCCCGGCCCGAACGGCTCCGGCTCGCGCCGCCACCAGTCGGGGAGCTCCTGTTCGACGCCGGGTCCTTCGCCGGCGGGGGCCGGATCGGCCGGGGGCGGCGAGCTCGGGCGGGGCCGGGGGACGACCTTCCGGAAGCCCTTCTTCGGCTGCGGGCCCGGCGGCGGCTGCGCCGGTTGTTCGTCGGCTCGCTGTACGGGCACGGAGGGCGTCGGCGTCGGCGGCACACCGGTACCGGAGTCGGCCGCGGCGGCGACGACGTCGTCGGGGCTGCCCAGCCGGTCGATGATCCGGCGGACGGCGGCGGGCGAGTCGACGGGTGCCTTCGCCCGGCGCCGGTCGATCTCGTTGCGCAGCTCGGAGACGAGCCGCATCCGGGTGCCGGACGACAACTGCTGTTGCTGCGCGATGTCGCCGACACGGCTCAGATACTCGTAGACGACCTGGTCGCTCTCGATCCCCACGGAACCACACGCTATCGCGCGACCGGAGCCGGGAGTCCGGGGACCGGCAGCTCCCGAGGACGGCACCCCCGGGGACGGCACCCGCTAACGTGGGCAAGATGAGCACCGAGGACCACCCGGCCCCCCGGTCCCTCGCGGAAGCGCTCCGCGGCAGGGACGACGCCTCCCTGGCCGCCCTCCTGCGCAGCCGCCCCGACCTCATCACCCCGGTCCCCACCGACCTCACCCAGCTCGCCACCCGCGCCGGCACCCGTGCCTCCGTGGTGCGCGCGCTGGAGCGGCTCGACCGGTTCGCGCTCCAGACGGCGGAGGCGCTCGCGGTGTCCGCCGACCCGGCGGCGTACGACGAGCTGCTCGGCCTGATGGCGGGCGACGCGCACGACCCGGAGGTGACGGGCGCGCTCCCCGCGGCCCTGGCGGCCCTGCGCGAGCAGGCGCTCGTCTGGGGCGCGGACGACCGGCTGCGGCTCGTCCGCACCGCGCGCGAGCTGCTCGCGCCGTCGCCGCAGCACCCGTCCCCGACCGGGCTCGGCCCGAGTGTGCGGGAGTCGACGGCGGGGATGTCGCCGGGCCGGATCCAGGAGATCGTGGCGACCGCGGGGCTGCCGTCCACGCATGACTCCGTGTCCGCCGTGGACGCGCTGACCGCCCTCTTCACGCACCGCAGGCGGATGCGGAAGCTGCTCTCCGAGGCCCCGGCGGAGTCCCTCGAGGTACTGGAGCGGCTGGTGTGGGGGCCGCCGTACGGCCAGGTCACCCATGATCCGGCGCCCCGGCTGCGGTGGCTCATCGACCGGGGACTGCTGCTGCCGACGGCGCCCGGGACGGTCGTGCTGCCCCGGGAGGTCGCCCTGCATCTGCGCGAGGGCCGCGCGCACCGTGCGCCCGAGCCGCTGCCGCCCGTCGTGGAGCCGGCCGCCACCCACCGTCCACAGGTTGTGGACGGCACGGCGGCCGGCCAGGCGTACACCGCGCTGGCGACCGTCGAGGAGCTGCTGAAGGACTGGGACGAGGGCGGCCCGGCGGTGCTGCGGGCGGGCGGGCTCAGCGTCCGGGACCTGAAGCGGACGGCGGTCGCCCTGGACCTGCCGGAGCCGGTGGCGGCGTTCTGGGTGGAGCTGGCCTACGCGGCGGGGCTGATCGCCTCCGACGGCGAGGCCGACGAGCGGTACGCGGCGACCCCGGCGTACGACGACTGGCGGGAGCGTCCGTCGGCCGAGCGGTGGGCGCGGCTCGCGGAGGTGTGGCTGACGGCGACCCGGACCTCGGGGCTGGTCGGCGGGCGGGACGTGAAGGAGCGGGCGCTGTCGGCGCTCGGCCCCGGTCTCGACCGCTCGGCGGCGCCCGAGGTACGGCACCGGGTGCTGGGCCTGCTGGCGGCCCTGCCGGAGGGCACGGCCCCGGCGGCGGACTCGGTGCTGGCCCGGCTGCGCTGGGAACGCCCGCTGCGCGGCCCCCACGGCCCTCAAGACACCGACGACCTGCGCTCACGGCTGGCCCGCTGGACCCTGACCGAGGCCGAGCTGCTGGGCGTGACGGGGCGCGGGGCGCTGTCGGCACAGGGCCGGGCGCTGCTGGGGGCTCCGCCCGGAGGAACACCGGCGAGGGAGCCGAAGAGACCGGCACTGGCCGGCGGGCCGACGGCCTCGGAAGGCCCTGGTGACAAACTCCCCGTCCACCACAGCGACCACCGGGCGTCGGCCGCCGTCCTGGACCCCCTCTCCCCCGCCGAGCAGGCGGTGGCCACCGTTGCCGCCGCCCGGATCCTCACACCCCTGCTCCCCGAGCCCCTCGACCACGTCCTGCTCCAGGCGGACCTGACCGCGGTCGCCCCCGGCCCGCTGAAGCGCCCGCTCGCCGAGCTGCTGGGGGTACTCGCCGACGTGGAGTCCAAGGGCGGCGCGACCGTCTACCGCTTCACACCCGCCTCCGTACGGCGCGCCCTGGACGCCGGCCGCAGCGCCTCCGACCTGCACGCCTTCCTCGCCGAGCACTCCCGTACGCCGGTGCCGCAGCCGCTCACCTACCTGATCGACGACGTGGCGCGCCGGCACGGCCATCTGCGGGTGGGCGCGGCCTCGGCGTACGTCCGCTGCGACGACGACACGATCCTGAACGAGATCCTCGCCGACAAACGCTCCGCCGGCCTGCGGCTGCGCCGGCTCGCCCCGACCGTGCTGGCGGCCCAGGCCGACCCGGCGGCCCTGCTCGAAGGACTGCGCGCGATGGGCTACGCACCGGCCGCCGAGTCCGCCGAGGGCGATGTCCTGATCACCCGCGCCCACGCCCACCGCAGCCCGCCCCGCACGCCCCCCGCACCGGTGCCGGACGGCCCGCCGGTCCCGGACACCACGCTCCTGTCGGCCGCGATCCGCGCCATCCGCGCCGGCGACCTCGCCTCCACGACCCCCCGCAAACCCAGCGAGACCTCGCCGCTCACCCCCGGCGCGCTCCCCCGCACCGCCTCCGCCGAGACCCTCGCCACCGTGCAGGCCGCCGTCCTCACCGGCGAGGCCCTGTGGATCGGCTACGTCAACGCCGAGGGCACGGCCAGCCAGCGCGTCATCGCCCCGGTGCGGGTCGAGGGCGGCTTCGTGACGGCGTACGACCACACGGCGGACGAGGTCCGCACCTACCCGCTGCACCGCATCACGGGGGTGGCGGAGCTGGCGGAGGACTAGAGGACTAGCAGTCGCCCACCGGTGCGTCCGTCGGCAGGCCGAAGTGGTCGCGGGCCTTCGTGTCGAGGTCGGACTGATCCGTGTCGCCGTCGAGCCGGGAGCGGGCGAAGACGCCGAAGTGGTCGTTCTCCCAGGAGGCGTAGCCCGCGCCGTCCGGCGGCTCCTCCTGCGTGACGACGCGGTAGTCGCCGCTCTCCGTGTCCCGCTCGAGCCGCACCACCTGCGGGAAGTGCGCGCCGCCGCACATGACGAGGGCGCCCTCGCGCACCCCGTACTCCACGCACAGCGTGTCGACGCCGGCCCGAACCCGGTCTCCGCTCTCCGCCAGCTCCAGCGCGTCCGCCCGGCAGAACCACCGCGCCTTCAGCGCGGGCTCGCTCTCCCCGTACCCGTCCCCCTTGGCCTGCGCCACCAGCCGTGCCTCGACGGCGGGCCGTACCTTCGCCCACAGCCCGGAGTCCACCTCCGCGCCCGTCGACCCGCGCGCCCACGCCCCGGTCGCCACCAGCACCACCACGGCCCCGACACCGGGTCCCCAGACGCGTACCGAAGTCACGTGAGCTCCTCACCCAGCCGCGCGCGCTGCGCGGCTTCCGGGGGACAAGACATCCGAGACGGGCTCGGGGTTGCCTGCGGGATGCGGCACACTGGACGTTTGACCGTTCCTAGAGGCTGAGCGGGAGTGAGTCCTGTTGCCAGGTCTCGTGCTCGGCCGAACGCCCCGGACGGTGTTGGGCGTTCTGGTTGCCCGCTTTCGCTCCGCGTCCGGGCGGCACAGATCGTGTCCGTGGTCCGGGGATGCGGGGGCGGGTTCCCTCACGCTCGGGAACGCCTGGTCCGGCCTGGACGGTCCGATGCCCCACCGCATCACTCCGGTGCTGTGGGGGCGGTGTCGTCCGTCGCCGGATCGGGTGTCCCTGGGCGCGCCTTCCGATCGCCACGGCAGCAGCATCGTGGCGAGTGGTCTTGCGAACCGTGCTGGTCAGGGGCTTCCGCCAGTGCTGGGCGCCCCAGCGGCTGGTGTAGGCCGGGTCGACGGCGATGACCGCGATACCCGTCTGGTCCGCCATCGAGGCGAGCCGGGCGCGAAGCTTCCCGGTCGGCATGCCGGAAATGACCTGCCGGAAGCGTTTCCTGCGGCCGTGCTTCTCCCGGGTCTTCTCCGCACCGAAGTCCAGGTCCTCCACCGCGACCGCCTTCACACCGCACGTTCGGGTCCAGTGCAGCAGCCGGGTGAGGGCGTGGCGTACCTGGGCGTCACGGTGCTGGGCGGTGCCGGTCAGGTCGTAGAAGAAGCGGCGCGGGCTGCCGGTCGGATTGCCGTGGCTGTCGAGGCGCCAGGCAGCCAGGTGGTCGGCGTTCATGTCGACCCCGATCACGCCGTGGGTGAGCGCGGCCGCGATGGGGAGGGCGGGGGTGGGCGGGATCTGCCAGGAGGCGGTCAGGTACCAGCGGTCCCGGCCGGTGTCGTAGTGGATGCGGTAGGCAACCGCCCGGTTGGCTGCGACCCGGTCCGCCCACTCGCCGCCCCGGTGCGCGAACACGACCCTGCTCGCGAGGACGTAGCGGCCGTGCGGGGCGTTCGCCAGATACGCGAGCGGGGCCGGGAGCTTGAGGCTCACCACCCCGTCCGGGCTGATACGGATGGTCTCGTTGCCGTAGCGCTTGCCGGACTCGCCGTCGGCCTGGCAGAACCAGCGCTCCGCCTCCCACTGCCCACGCCACGCGGACTTCGTGAGCTGGGCGGCGTCCAGGTGGTGGCGGGCGCGAGCCAGCCGCTTCCCGCCCCGCACGACGTGCACCATGCCGGCCTCACGGTCGGCCCACGCGGCAGCCAGTCGGTCCTGAAGCACCCGCAGCCGCCGCGACTTCGCATGCCACTCCCGCCGCGACCGGTAGCCCCCGGGCGCTTTACGGGTCCCCTTCCGCCCCACCGGTTGGGACAGCCGGTCCTCGATGGTGCGGATGCCGGCTTCCAGGTGCTGGATGTGCGCCGACTGGCCACGGCGGGCCAGCGCCCACTGATCGTGCGTGGCCCTGGTGATACTGCCCGCCCACCGCGACGACGACAGCGGCGTCAGCTCCCGCTTGCGCACCGCCCACGCCTCACCGGAATGCTCCAGGCCGTCCCGGCACCGGGCCTTGAGGTCCTTCGAGGCCAGCGACCCCAGATGCGCGCCCACCAGACGCAGCACCTTCTCCTCGCCCGGCGTCAGCTGCTTGAGACGGGTCCGCACGGCCACACCGGACGGACCGCACGCGACGAACGGCGCCGCGATGCTCCTCAGCTCACCCACCCCGTCACCCCCGCCCGGCCCCACCCCAAGATCCTGTCACCGTGGGAAACGAGCACCCCCCAGAAAGGTCACGCTTTCGACGCAAGAACGTCAGTTCCCCACCAAAAACCGACCCTACGGCCGAGGCACGCGACACGACACCGACCACCCATACTCCCGGCCTGACTGCGAGCCGGGAATCCGGCCATCGATCCAAGGCGACGGACAGCAGTGGGCCCCGGCACGCCTTCCAGGGGGCACCGCCAGTCTCAGAATGACCACGCGGTTGGCAGCGTTCGAGCCTTCAACCTTCTGATCCCTAGGATCGGGCGCTACCCCGTGAGGAGTGCCAGCGGCCTCTCGGTCTGATGGTCCAAGTCAGCGATCGCGTGGGGCTATGTGCCGTCGTTGCCGTCAGAGGTGCCGTCAAACTCAACAGGGCTTCGCCGCAAGGACTGGCGCCCACAACGGCGTGACCGGCCCGATTCTGGCGGGCCCCACCAGGACGCCGTGCAGGCCCGCGTGCCCGCAGGGCAAGGGGCAGAGAGGCTCCGAAACGGCGCGGGCGGCCTCCCTCCCTCGGTGCCACAGGTTTCGTAAGGCGCGCCTCGCCTCCCTCGTCATCTCACGTCGGGCTGCTGGCCCGTGAGTGAGCTCGAGTCAGCCGAGATAGGGCCGATCACGGTGCTCCAGGAAGTGACGGATCCGGAGCCGCTGTGTGTGGTGCATCGGTAGTTGATCGATCTCTTCCGGCTGGACGAACCGAAGCTCTGTGGACTCGTCCGAGATCGCGAGTCGGCCGCCGACCATGCGGACGGTGAAGCAGACGTTGAACTGTCTGCGCACCTCGCCGTCCGAGTAGGCGATGACGTGGCGAGGGTCGGTGTACGTGCCCACAAGCCCAGTGATCTCTACGTCCAGACCCGTTTCCTCCTTCACCTCGCGCACAGCCGTTCCCGGGAGTGAGTCGGCCATCTCCATGCCACCACCGGGAAGCGCCCAGAGATCATTGTCCCGGCGGCGCTGAAGGAGCACGCGACCTTCGTCGTCGGTAACCACGGCGGACGCGGCGACCACCAAGCTGTTCGGCTCCGGTGCCGCCGGGTCGTCGTAGTACTCGGTCCGTGCCATGGTCACCCTTCTGTTACCGGCGTGGCGGTCTCCCACACCGCGTCGAAGCTGCTGGCGTAGGTGTCGAACATGCCGCCGTCTCCGCTGCGCCGAAGATGCCACACGGGAGCACCGTAGGCGTTCACGCCCCAGACGTGGGCATTGACCAACGCCTGGTCGTCCGCACGATAGATCGAGTTGTAGAGCGTGGTCGCGTGGGTCCGCACCTCGATGCCGGATACCCCGGCAAGTGGGCGATAGTGCATGAGGGCAAGTCGGCAGCGGGACTCGATCCCGTGGCCGAACTTCTCCTCCGTGCCGCGCTGTTGGACATTCAGGCTGTCCGGATCGCCGATCGCGACACGGACCGCGCACCCGTCGGCAGCTCGCTCTCGCAGCAGGTCGTTGAGCCGCGGGTACGCCTCGTGCAGGAAGACGGCGGCATACACCAACACGTCGATGTGCTCGTGCGCCTGGGCGAGCATGTCCACGAAGGTGGAGACGGGGATGTCCGCCCGCTGGTCGTAGAGAGCTACAAGTTCCGGACTGACAGCGCGGGCAGGGCGTGCCTGCCGTAGCACGGGCCATAGAGCGTGCACGTCTTCTCCTAGCGTTTCCGCTGCCACCATGGCCGTAGCACGGCGCGGTGTACGCCCCAAATTGACCCATCGTTCGACGGACTTTTGATCGACTTCGACCTTGTCCGCGAAGGCGGCGTACGTCCAGCCGCCGGCCGCCATGGCAGCACGTAGCCTCTCGTTCGGCATCCCAATCTCTCCCAACATTCGGGGACGGCACTAGGGACGTTCTACCCGACGCGGGACGTCCCGAAGTGGGGTTTGTCGGAGGTTCCGACGTCCTGATGAGCGGCAGGATGCTCGTGCGTATGGCGAGCAATCAGCAGACCAGACCAGGCATCGGTGAACTGGCGAAGGACATGGCCAATGGGCGTATCGGCGTCGTCATGGGCGAGGTCGGCGCCCGGGTGCAGATAAGGCCCATCAGTGGCGGCGTCGAGTGGGACGCCCGGCCGCACAACGTGGTGGCGCCGACAGCTCGTGAGGAACTGAGCGTCCACCTGGCCATCAAGAACGCCAACAGCAGGGATGGTCTGTGATGCGCGCCCTCGGCCGGTACAAAGGCTGTTCATCGTCGTGATCAGCGGGTCGCCTGGCCTCGTGATCGGCATGGCCCTCGGTATCAGTCAGTAGACCGGCCGCCCCGAACGGGGTGCCAAAGCCTGGGCCTCCCCGTCCCCGTTCGGGGCCGGCCTTCCGCAACGCCTCCTGTGTCGGACGGACGAGGTCCAAGCCATTCCCTGACTGGGGGCAGTGGCCCGTCCGTTGAATTCCCGCTCTTGGCGGTCAGACCGCGCATGCTCCGCCCGGAGCGGGGCGCAATACGCAACACCTCGAATCGGAAACGACGAACGAGAGGGAAGCACATGACTGTCGTCGCAGAGGCGCCGATCACCGTGGAGACGGGCACGCCCGGTCTTGTGTGGCTGGACCTCACCCGGAAGTGTCAGCTCGCCTGTGGCCACTGCCACAACGAGTCCGGCCCGGACGGAACGCACGGCTCGATGACCACCGCGGATTGGACGCGCGTACTCGACGAAGCCGGCGAGGCCGGCGTCCCCCTAGTGCAGTTCACCGGGGGTGAGGTAACCATGCACCCCGACGCGCCAACCCTGATCGCGCACGCGCTGGAGCTCGGCCTAGCGGTCGAGGTGTACAGCAACATGGTCCACCTGAACGAGAACTGGTGGAGCCTGCTCCGGCGGGAGCACGTCAGCCTGGCCACGTCGTACTACGGCCAGGAGGACGCGCACAACGCGTTTACCGGGCGGAACAGTCACGCCCGCACCCGAGCGAACATCGTGAAAGCGGTGACGGAAAACATCCCGCTCCGAGTGTCCGTGATCGTCTCCGATCCGTCCGACACCGGAGAGGAGATCAAGCGGGAGCTCGCGGCCCTGGGCGTGCGAAACGTTCGCGTCGATCACGTCCGGCCCTTCGGGCGCGGGGCGAACGGACAGGAGCCCTGCACGGACGGACTCTGCGGGCGATGCGGGGACGGGCGCGCGTCGATCGGTCCGAACGGCTCGGTGTCCCCGTGCGTGTTCTCCACGTGGCTGAGCGTGGGAAACGTCCAGGACGCGCCCCTGGGCGCTATCCTCAGCGGCCCCGAGATCGCACAGGCCAACGCGACGATTCGAGCGGGGCGCAACGTCGGCGGCTCCCGCAACTGCGGCCCGGACAGCCCCTGCGGCCCGGACAACGACGACGCTCGCTCCTGTACCCCCGATACCGACGACGAATGCTCTCCGGGGACACCCGGAAGTGAGTGCACCCCGAGGAACTGAACGGACCACGGAAACATGGACACCGATCTTCCCGAATCCGCGATCCTCCCCTTGATCGAGGAGCACACGGGCTCCGTGGCCGCGATCCGCCGGACCGAGCGCGGCTACAGCTCTGATCTGACGGCCGTGGTCGACTGCGCCAAGGGCCCCTTCTTCGTCAAGGCGATGCGCAACCGGTCGGGCGGTCGGCGGGAGTCCCTCATCAGGGAGAGGCGGATCAACGCCTACCTCGGGCATATCTCACCGCCTCTGCTGTGGGATGTGGATGGCGAAGACTGGTTGGTTCTGGGCTTCGAAGTGGTCGACGGCCGGTCGTCCGACTTCGCGCCGGACTCGCCTGACCTTGCCCTGGTGGTCGACGCGATCGGCGAGATCGGTCGGCTGCCCCTCCCCCAGATCGCCCAGGACTGGACCGAGACGCGATGGGACCGGTTCGCCTCGGCCAGCTCGGAGGCCGAGCTGTTCCGGGGTGACTCGCTTCTCTACACGGACATCAATCCGAGCAACTTCATCGTGGTGAAGCGGCGAGTGTGGGCCGTGGATTGGGCGTGGCCGACCCGGGGCGCGGGGTTCATCGATCCTGCCCTCCTGGTGCTCCAGCTCGTTGCGGCCGAGCACACCCCGGGCAGTGCCGAGAAGTGGGCAGAGCGGTTGCCCGCATGGCGTGAAGCGGCCCCGCAGGCGGTCGATGCCTTCGCTGCCGCCAACCTGCGGATGTACCGGGCCGCTGTCGACCGGAAGCCCGACTTGGACTGGTTGAAGGCCATGGTCGACGCATGCCAGGCGTGGGCCGAACACAGAGGGGTCACCGCGGAGTAGCGCACAAGACCGGACCACCCTCAGCCTGGACAGCATTCCGGGTGGTCCAGTCACGAAAGCCCTGATCAGAACCCCGGTGCCGATGGTACCGGGGCAGTTGGCATGCCTTGATTCGGGTGCTGCTGCAACCCATCTCCTACGTTGGCGAGTCAGAAAGGGCCCTGTCTGCCCACCTTTTCCACATGTGGTGCGTGCACTGCGCGGAACAGCTGGCTGAAGTCCTCGCTCCAGGGCCAGTGTCGGGCAGGTGGAAGGTGAGGCAGCGGGCGAGGCAGGCGGGCACGTTGATGATCTGTATAAACGAACTCTTGGCGAGAACCTGCCACGTTCCTCCTGATCGTCTTGGCCTCGTCCTCGTTGACCGGGAGAATCCTGCCCGCCCTGTTCGGGTTGGGGACGACCATGTACCCGTACGGAACCCGGCCGCCGGTGTAGCGGCCCTCACGGCGCAGGTGCTCGTGCGCGCTGGACACCCGCATACTGTTGGTGTCGGACTCCAGCTCGCCAAAGACGGCGATCACCTTCGCCATGGCCCGGCCCATGGCGGACGTAAGGTCGAGGGGCTCCGTCGCCGACGCGAGCGCGACGGGTCTGGTGCCCGGCGAGTCGCATGATCTCCGCGAAGTCGACCCGTCGAGCGTGCGAGCCGGTCGATCTTGAAGAACACGATCACGTACGTCCAGCTCGGCGAGCCTGGTCAGGATGCATTGCAGGCCGTTTCACGCGATAGGCGACCATAGATAGCGGCGCGCATCCCCGGCGCGTCGGCCGGTACGCCCCTCCGGCGGCGGGCACGGGGCATGGCCCGAGCCGTGGCAGGTGTGGTGTCTGTCACTGTGACAATCCCTATACGCGGAGGTATGCGTGTCCTGCCTAATCGTCCAGTCCGACAAGACCCTGCTCCTCGAAGTGGACCACGAGCTGGCCGGCGAGTGCCGTCGGGTCATCGCGCCGTTCGCCGAACTGGAGCGGGCGCCCGAGCACATCCACACCTACCGGGTGACGCCGCTGGGGCTGTGGAACGCGCGGGCGGCGGGCCATGACGCCGAGCAGGTCGTGGACGCGCTCGTGAAGTACAGCCGCTACCCGGTGCCGCACGCGCTGCTGGTCGACATCGCGGAGACGATGGACCGCTACGGGCGGCTGACGCTCAGCAAGCACCCCACCCACGGGCTCGTCCTGACCACCACCGACCGGCCGGTTCTCGAGGAGATCCTGCGCAGCAAGCGGATCGCGCCGCTGGTGGGCGCCCGGATCGACCCGGACACGGTCCTCGTGCACCCTTCCGAGCGCGGGCAGATCAAGCAGACGCTGCTGAAGCTGGGCTGGCCGGCCGAGGATCTCGCGGGGTATGTCGACGGCGAGGCGCATCCGATCGAGCTCGCCGAGGACGGCTGGGCGCTGCGGCCGTACCAGAAGCAGGCGGTGGAGAACTTCTGGCACGGCGGGAGCGGGGTGGTCGTCCTCCCGTGCGGGGCCGGGAAGACGCTGGTCGGGGCCGGTTCCATGGCCCAGGCCAAGTCGACGACGCTCATCCTCGTGACGAACACGGTCTCGGCGCGGCAGTGGAAGCACGAGCTGGTGAAGCGGACCTCGCTGACCGAGGAGGAGATCGGTGAGTACAGCGGGACGAGGAAGGAGATCCGGCCGGTCACGATCGCGACGTACCAGGTCCTGACGACGAAGCGGAAGGGTGTCTACCCGCACCTGGAGCTGTTCGACTCCCGGGACTGGGGTCTGATCGTCTACGACGAGGTGCATCTGCTGCCCGCGCCAGTGTTCAAGTTCACGGCCGATCTGCAGGCGCGGCGGCGGCTCGGGCTGACGGCGACGCTCGTGCGGGAGGACGGGCGGGAGTCGGACGTGTTCTCGCTCATCGGGCCCAAGCGGTTCGACGCGCCGTGGAAGGAGATCGAGGCGCAGGGGTACATCGCGCCGGCGGACTGTGTGGAGGTACGGGTCAACCTGACCGACTCCGAGCGGCTCGCGTACGCGACCGCCGAGGCGGAGGAGAAGTACCGCTTCTGTGCGACGACCGCGACGAAGCGGAAGGTCACGGAGGCGATCGTGCGCCGCTTCGCGGGCCAGCAGATCCTGGTCATCGGCCAGTACATCGACCAGCTCGACGAACTGGGTGAGCATCTGAACGCGCCCGTGATCAAGGGCGAGACCTCGAACACCCAGCGCGAGAAACTCTTCGACGCCTTCCGGGAGGGCGAGATCAGCGTCCTGGTCGTGTCGAAGGTCGCCAACTTCTCCATCGATCTTCCGGAGGCGACGGTCGCCATCCAGGTCTCCGGCACCTTCGGCTCCCGGCAGGAGGAGGCCCAGCGGCTCGGCCGGGTGCTGCGGCCCAAGTCCGACGGCCATCAGGCGCACTTCTACTCGGTCGTCGCCCGGGACACCATCGACCAGGACTTCGCCGCCCACCGCCAGCGCTTCCTTGCTGAACAGGGGTACGCGTACCGGATCATGGACGCGGACGAACTCCTCGCGGAGAGCTGACCGGTCACTTACGGCGGACGCCGGCTTCCTCGCCGTACTCGCCGAGTATGACGACGTCGAAGGCGGCGCCCGCGAAGACCCGGATCGCGCGCAGGGCGTCGCCGAAGGGGTGGCGGTGGACGTCGGACAGGGGGGTCGCGCCGGACGGGCGACCGGGGGCCGGGGTGAAGGTCGCTGCACTCATGTCTCCATGGTGCGTCCACGGGCGTAAAGGGGGCATCGGTCCCAGGTCCCGACCTTGTGTACTACTTGAGTACACCCGGCGGGTGGAGCCTCCCCTAGGGGGCGGAAAACGGTTCGCGGTCTCTTCCCCCGCTCACATACAATCTCCGCTCTTGCCCGCCTCCCCCTCGGAGTGCCGCCGTCCGGACGGAAACCGGACGGCATCGCCGTAGCCACCCTTCAGCAGGCAGCCCGGAGGCACCCCCTTGTCCACGCACGCCCACGACAACCCCCTTGATCGCGAACGCACCCATCTGCTGTCCTCCCGGGCCGCCCTGCGGGCCATGCGGGAGGACGTCGAGTCGCTCGACATCCGTGACGTCACCGCGAACTGGGTGAACGCCGAGGTGCTCGCCCGGCAGATCGACGAGCGCGTCAAGGCGCTGGCCGACCTCAGCGACACCCCGCTGTTCTTCGGCCGGCTCGACTACCTGCACGCCCCCGGCGCGGAGCGGGCGGAGGGCGCCGAGGGGGAGCAGTTCTACATCGGGCGGCGGCATGTGCACGACGGCGAGGGCGATCCGATGGTGATCGACTGGCGGGCGCCGGTGTCGCAGCCGTTCTACCGGGCGTCGAAGAAGGACCCGATGGACGTCGGGCTGCGGCGCCGCTTCGGTTACACCGGCGGCGACCTCACCGCGTACGAGGACGAGCACCTCTCCGACCCGGGGGAGAGCGCCCGCACCAGCAAGCTGCTCCAGCGGGAGATCGAGCGGCCCCGTGTGGGTCCGATGCGGGACATCGTCGCCACCATCCAGCCGGAGCAGGACGAGATCGTCCGCGGCGAGCTGGGCGCGACCGTGTGTGTGCAGGGCGGGCCGGGGACCGGGAAGACCGCCGTGGGTCTGCACCGGGTCGCCTATTTGCTGTACGCCCATCGCGAGCGGCTGGCGCGCACCGGCACGCTCGTCATCGGGCCGAACCGGTCGTTCCTGCACTACATCGAGCAAGTTCTCCCGGCCCTGGGCGAGTTGACTGTCCGACAGGCGACGGTCGACGACCTCGTGGGGCATGTGGAGGTGACGGGCGCGGACGACGCCGCCGCGGCGGTCGTCAAGGGCGACGCGAGGATGGCGGAGGTGGTGAGGAGGGCGGTCTACTCGCATGTCGTGCTGCCCACCGAGCCGGTGGTCGTCGTGCGCGGCTCCCGTCGCTGGCGCGTACCCGCGTACGAACTCGAGTCCATCGTCCGGGAGTTGCTCGACCGGGACATCCGCTACGGCGCCGCCCGGGACGCCCTGCCGCAGCGCATCTCGCACGCCGTGCTGGTGCAGATGGAGCGGGCGGGGGAGGCGCCGGACGACCGGGTGCAGGACTCGGTCGCACGCAACACCGCGGTGAAGGCGGCCGTGAAGGCGATCTGGCCGGCCGTCGACCCGGCGAAGCTGGTCCTGCGGCTGCTCACGGACGCGGAGTTCCTCGCCGTCCACGCGGAGGGCCTCCTCGACGAGGAGGAGCGCAAGACGATCCTGTGGGCGAAGCCGGTCAGAAGCGTGAAGTCGGCCAAGTGGTCCGCTGCGGACGCGGTGTTGATCGACGAGACACGGGACGTCGTGGAGCGCACGCACTCGCTCGGGCATGTCGTCCTCGACGAGGCGCAGGATCTCTCCCCGATGCAGTACCGCGCCGTCGGCCGCCGCTGCACGACCGGTTCCGCGACCGTCCTCGGCGATCTGGCGCAGGGCACCACGCCTTGGGCGACGCGGAGTTGGGGCGAGGCGCTGGCCCACCTGGGCAAGACGGACGGCGTGGTCGAGGAGCTGACGGCCGGTTTCCGCGTCCCGACGGACGTGATCACGTACGCCTCCCGTCTCCTTCCGCACATCGCCCCGGGCCTCACACCGGTCGCGTCGATCCGTGACAACCCGGGCTTCTTCGCCGTGCGCCCGGTCGCCGACGCCACCGAAGTGGTCGCCGCCTGTGCGGAGTTGCTGCGCCACGAGGGCTCGACGGGCCTGATCGCGGCCGACGCCCGCGTCCCGGAGCTGACCGAGGCGCTGACGGCGGCGGGCATCCCGTACCTGGCCCCCGGCGAGGAGACCACCGCCGAGACCCGCCTCACCCTGGTCCCGGCGTCGCTCGCCAAGGGCCTGGAGTACGACTACGTCGTCCTGGACGAGCCGCAGGCGGTGGTGGACGGCGAACCCGACGAACGCACCGGCCTGCGCCGCCTCTATGTCTCCCTGACCCGAGCGGTCTCCGGCCTGACCATCACCCACACCGCGCCGTTGCCGAAGCAGCTGGCGTAACCGCGGCGGCGGACGCAGCCACCGCTCGCCGGGTTGTCCGCGAAGTCCCCCGGAATTGTCCTTGATCGGTAACGGACGCATCCCGCAGCCTCTTTTGCTCGTCCTGCCATGTGGTCGGAAGACGACCAGGGTTCGGCGAGCAACTGCGGGAGAGTGGGGCGGACATGGCACGGCACAGCGGGCGGGGCTGGTACGGCAAGCTGGTCGGGGCGGCGCTCGGGGTGACGCTGCTGGCCGCCGGTGCCTCGGTGTGGACCGCGCAGGCCGGTGCCGTGGGCGGCTCGTCGCCCCGGGCGACCGCGTCGGCCACGCCAAGCGTCAAGCCGGTGGACGTGACCATCGTGCACGCCTCGGACAAGGGGGCGCGCGGCGTCAACATCACCATCGACGACGGCCCCGACCCCGTGTGGACCCCTCAGATGCTCGACGTGCTGCGGGAGTACGGGGTGAAGGCCACGTTCTGCATGGTGGGGACGCAGGCGCAGGCGCACCCGGACCTCGTGAAGAAGGTGGTCGCGGCCGGGCACCGGCTGTGCGACCACTCGGTGTCGCACGACACCACCATGGACACCAAGTCCCAGGCCTACCAGTCGCAGCAGATACTCGACGCCGAACGCATGATCACCGAGGCGTCCGGGGGCGTACGGCCGATGTACTACCGGGCGCCCGGCGGGGCCTTCACCCCCTACAGCCGCAAGCTGGCCGCCTCCCGGGGCATGCGCCCGCTGGGCTGGAACGTGGACACCAAGGACTTCGAGCGGCCGGGCGCGGACGCCATCGTCGCCACCGTCGAGCGGGAGCTGCCCAACGGGCCGACGCTCCTCTTCCACGACGCGGGCGGCGACCGCTCCCAGACCGTCGAGGCCCTGCGCCGGATCCTCCCCCGGCTCAAGGAGCAGGGCTACTCCTTCGGCTTCCCGGTGCGCTGACGAGCGCTCCCGCCGCGCGGCGGCCCGGGCGACCCGCCCCGCGGACGGGAACTCACCCCGCGTCGAGCGCCGCCCGCCACCGTGCCACCGCGTCCGTCGAGACCGGTGTGGTCCAGCCTTCCGGGCGGGCCGCGCCGCCGATGTGGAAGGCGTTCAGGCCGGCGGCGCGCAGTCGCGGGACGTGGTCGAGGCGCAGGCCGCCGCCCACCAGGAGCTGCTGCTCGTAGCCCGGTTCCCCGCTCCGCGCCGCCTCGGCGAGCAGCGTCGGCAGTCCCTCGTCGACGCCTGCCGCCGAGCCCGCCGTGAGGTAGGTGTCCAGGCCGGGCAGCCCGTCGAGCTGCTTGCGCAGCGCGTCCCGGTCCGCGGCCCGGTCGATCGCCCGGTGGAAGGTCCAGGCGCAGCCGTCCAGCTCCCCCACCACCCGTTCCACGGCGCGCAGATCGACGCCGCCGCCGGTGTCGAGGAACCCGAGCACGAACTCCTCGGCCCCGGCGGCCCGCAGCTCCCGGGCGGCCCGCACCAGCCCGTCCAGGTCACCGGCCGCGAACCCGTCCGTCAGCCGCAGCATCACGCGCAGCGAGATGTCGACGGCGGCGCTGATCCCGGCGAAGGTCCGGGCCGACGGGGTGAGCCCGTCGGCCGCCATGTCGGTGACCAGCTCGAGGCGGTCCGCGCCTCCGGCCTGGGCGGCGACCGCGTCCTCGACGTCGAGGGCGATCACCTCCAGGACTGCACGCTTGCTCATGGGACCCCATTCATCTTCGTCTGAGTCTCGGCGGCTCGGGCCCGAAGGCCCTACAGGTCTAGGGCCCGAGGGCCCGACAGGTCTAGTCCAATTTAAGACTACGCCCTGCCCCGCCGCCCCCGCCGTCGGACGCCCCGCATACAGCCGTACGAGCGTGAGGGCGTCGCCGATGTAACGCGCGGGCGTTCGTGCCGCGCCCGGCTCGCCGAGCGCCTCGCGCACATCACCGGCGTGCGCCCTCCCCCACTGCCTCAAAGGCGTGGGGGGACCCCCACCCCCAGCGCGATCCCGTCCAGCGCCCCGCCCGCCCCGGCGATCACCGGCCCGGCCGGCGTCATCCCGCGCTCCAGCTCGTCGACGACCTGCGCGTTCGTCCAGTCGGCGCGCTCGGCGACGTCCCGGTCGTTCGGGGCCGGGCCGGCGTGACGGGAGGGAGCGCGAGGGAGAATGTACGCATGGCCGATCCCGACGCCCTGCGCACCCGATTCACCCGCACCCTGGAAGCGGCCCGGGGCGGCCCGGACAGTGCCGGCCCCGACCCCGCCCCCTACGTCGACAACCTCCTCGCCCGCTGGCAGGAGCCCCAGCGGCGGTACCACACGCTGGTCCACCTCACCGCGGTCCTCGACCACGTCGACGTACTGGAGGAGCACGCGGACGACCCCGCCGCCGTACGCCTCGCCGCCTGGTTCCACGACGCCGTGTACAACCCCGACCGCTCCGAGAACGAGGAGCGCTCCGCCCGGCTCGCCGAGCGCGCGCTGTCCGAGGCCGGCGTGCCGGACGCGCGGACCGCCGAGGTGGCCCGGCTGGTCCGGCTCACCGTCACCCACGCCCCCGCCGACGACGACCGCGACGGCCAGGTCCTGTGCGACGCCGACCTCGCGATCCTCGCCGCGCCGCCGTCCGCGTACGCCGCCTACACCGCCGCCGTCCGCGAGGAGTACCACTTCGTCCCGAACGACGCCTTCCGCGCCGGCCGCGCCGCGATCCTGCGGCAACTCCTCGACCTGCCACGGCTGTTCAGGACGCCGTACGGCAAGGAGGAGTGGGAGGCGACCGCCCGCTACAACCTGCGCGGCGAGCTCGCCCTGCTCATGGACTGACGCTGCCCTTGCGCCGCCGCAGTCCCGCGCCGTGCAGCAGCCGCACCACCTCGCGGCTGCTCACCTCGACCGCCCCGGCGGCGACCACGTCGGCATAGCGATGCGACGGGACGTCGTAGTGATCCCGCTCGAACGCGCGCGCGGGCACACCCAGCCCCTCGGCGAACGCGTGCAGTTCGTCGTACGACACATCGCTGACCAGGTGGGACCACATCCGGCCGTGGCCCGGCCAGTTCGGCGGATCGATATAGACCGTCACGACGGGGAGCCGCCTCCGGTCACCGGGCCCAGCGCGCCCACCGCCGCGACCCGCACCCCCGCCTTGTGGCACACCCACTGCGGATCCGGGCCCAGTTCCGGCTCGACGTCGAGCGCGTGCGGGTCGCCCGAACCGCAGACCGGGCACAGCGGCCAGCGCCCGTACCGCTCCAGCAGGGCGTCCTGCACATCCTGCGCCACCAGCCCGGCCACGAACTCCGCGCCCTCCGGCCACTGCTCCACCCACCAGCGCCGCTGCACGACGGAGTCCTCGACCAGGGACACCACGTCCGCGACGGCCACCTCCCCCGCGGCGAGATCGGCGAGGACGAGGGCGCGGGCGGCGTGCAGAGCCTGCTCCAGGGGGCTGACGGGGTCACTGACGGGATCCATGCACCCATTGTGCGCACCCTTGACCGCACTCCAGGCCGAAAATACCTTTCACCTGTGCCCCGGAAAGCGAAGGAAAGTTTCACCAGGCCGACACCCGCCGCCCTCGCTTCGAAGATCCGTACCCTCACACCGACGATGACCCGCTCCATGCAGCGCGTCGCCGAAGCGGTCGCCGGCGACCCCGCGGGCTGCGCCGCCCTCACCGTCACCGGCCTCGCCGAACGCACCGGCACCAGCGAGGCGACCGTCGTGCGCACCGCCCGCGTCCTCGGCTACCCCGGCTACCGCGACCTCCGCCTCGCCCTGGCCGGCCTCGCCGCCCAGCAGCGCTCCGGCCGGGCACCCGCCCTCACCACGGACATCGCCGTCGACGACTCCCTCCCGGACGTCGTCGCGAAACTCGCCTACGACGAGCAGCAGACCCTCGCCGACACCGCCGCCGCCCTCGACACCGTCCAGCTGGAGGCGGCGGTCACCGCGGCGGCCGGCGCCCGGCGCATCGACGTGTACGGCATCGGCGCCTCCGGCCTCGTCGCCCAGGACCTCACCCAGAAGCTGCTGCGGATCGGGCTCATCGCGCACGCCCACGTCGACACCCATCTCGCGGTGACCAACGCCGTGCAGCTCGCCGCCGGCGATCTCGCCGTGGCCATCACCCACTCCGGGTCCACGAGGGACGTCATCGAGCCGCTGCGGGTGGCGTTCGAACGCGGGGCCACGACCGTCGCGATCACCGGGCGGCCGGAAAGCGCGGTGACGCAGTACGCCGACCATGTGCTGACCACGTCCACCGCCCGGGAGAGCGAGCTGAGGCCGGCGGCGATGTCGTCCCGGACGGGACAGCTGCTGGTGGTGGACTGTCTGTTCGTGGGGGTCGCCCAGCGGACCTACGAACGGGCGGGTCCCGCGCTGGCCGCGTCGTACGAGGCGCTGGCCCATCGGCACAGGTAGACCAGTAACCAGTAGGTGTCTGCACTGGACCGCGTTGGAATTGGAAAGAGCCACCCATGACCTCCCGTGATCTCCTCTCCCAGCTCGAATCGCTGACCACCGAGGCCTTCAGACCCGACCTCGCCGACATCGACCGCCTCCCCACCCTCGACCTCGCCCGGCTCATGAACGGCGAGGACTCCGCCGTACCCTCCGCCGTCGCCGCGCAGCTCCCGCGGATCGCCGCCGCCATCGACGCCATCGCGGAACGGATGGCGCGCGGCGGGCGCCTGGTCTACGCGGGCGCCGGCACCGCCGGACGGCTCGGCGTGCTCGACGCCTCCGAGTGCCCGCCGACCTTCAACACCGCCCCCGGGCAGGTCGTCGGCGTCCTCGCGGGCGGGCCCGCCGCCATGGTCACGTCGGTCGAGGGCGCCGAGGACTCCCGGGAACTGGCCGTCGCCGACCTGGAGGCCCTCGCCCTCACCCCCGACGACACCGTGGTCGGCGTCTCCGCCTCCGGCCGCACGCCGTACGCGATCGGCGCGGTGGAGTACGCCCGTGCCCGGGGCGCGCTGACCGTCGGCCTCGCCTGCAACGCGGGCAGCGCGCTGGCGGCCGCCGCCGAGCACGGCATCGAGGTCGTCGTCGGCCCCGAACTGCTCACCGGCTCCACCCGGCTCAAGGCCGGCACCGCGCAGAAGCTGGTGCTCAACATGCTGTCGACGATCACGATGATCCGGCTGGGCAAGACCTACGGGAACCTGATGGTCGACGTCCGCGCCTCCAACGAGAAACTGCGCGCCCGTTCCCGGCGGATCGTCTCGCTGGCGACCGGGGCGGACGACCGGAAGGTCGAGTCGGCCCTCACGGCCACCGACGGCGAGGTGAAGAACGCCGTCCTGGTGCTGCTCGCCGGGGTGGACGGGGCAACCGCCGCCCGCCTTCTGGAGGAGTCCGGCGGTCATCTGCGTGCCGCGCTCGCCGCTGCGGGGCACTGAGCCGCACGCTCGACGGGTGCAGACCTCCTCCTCGGGCTCCCACCGTCTCGCCGCCGCGATCCTCCCCCTCGTCGGCGGCCCCGCCAACGTCACCTCCGTCGCCCACTGCATGACCCGGCTCCGGCTGGGCCTGGCCGACCCGTCCCGGGCCGACGAACAGGCACTGCGGGCGCTGCCCGGCGTGCTGGGGGTGGTGGTCGCCGACGGCACGTACCAGGTGGTGCTCGGCCCGGGGGTCGTGACGAGGGTGACGGCGGACTTCGAGAAGCTGATCACCTCACGGGAACCTGCCACTTCCGTGCGAACGGCCCTCCGCCGTGTCGCCGCCGTGTTCGTCCCCCTCATCCCCGCCCTGATCGGCTGCGGGGTCCTCGCCGGGCTCAACGGCCTGCTGCTGAACGCCGGCCTGCTGCCGGGCCTCACCCCCGCCCTCGCCGCCCTCGCCTCCGCGTTCATGTCGCTGATCGCCGTCTTCGTCGGCCACAACACGGCGAAGGAGTTCGGCGGCACGCCGGTCCTGGGCGGCGCGGTCGCGGCGATCGTCGTGTATCCGGGGGTCGCGAAGGTGACGGCGTTCGGCGTGGCCCTCGCCCCCGGCCAGGGCGGCGTCCTCGGCGCCCTCGCCGCCGCCCTGCTCGCGACCCGCGTCGAACGCTGGTGCCGGGGCCGGGTCCCGGACGCCCTGGACGTCCTCCTCACTCCCACCGTCACCGTCCTCGTCACCGGCCTGGCCACGCTCTACGGCATCATGTACGCGGCCGGAGCCGTCTCCACGGCGATCGGCGCGGCCGCGAACTGGCTGCTGACGACGACCGGCGCCTTCGCGGGCCTGGTCCTGGGCGGCCTCTTCCTCCCTCTGGTGATGCTCGGCCTCCACCAGGCCCTCATCCCCATCCACACCACCCTCATCGAACAGCAGGGCTACACGGTCCTGCTCCCGGTCCTGGCGATGGCGGGCGCGGGCCAGGTGGGCGCGGCGGTGGCGGTGTACATCCGGCTCCGCCACTCCGCCTCGATGCGTACGACGATCCGCTCGGCGCTCCCGGCCGGCCTCCTCGGCGTCGGCGAGCCCCTCGTCTACGGCGTCTCCCTCCCCCTCGGGCGTCCCTTCCTCACCGCCTGCGTGGGCGGCGCGGCCGGCGGAGCCTTCGTCGGCTTCTTCGCGATGCTCGGCGACCGGGTCGGCGCGACGGCCATCGGCCCGTCCGGCTGGGCCCTGTTCCCGCTGCTGGCCGGCAACAGGGGCCTGGGCACCACGGCCGCGATCTACGCCGGCGGGCTGCTGACGGGGTACGCGGTCGGCTTCGCGGCGACGTACGTCTTCGGCGTCACCGACCGCGTGACGGCTACCGCCGCTTCCGGTAGCCCGACACCTTCCCGATCCAGCTGACGAAGTCGGCCGGGTCCAGGTCCGCGCCGTGGCCCGCGTCCCAGTAGTAGGACGTGTTCACTTGGTCGCCGAGACCGGTGAGCCGGGTGGCGAGGTTGGCGACGACGGACAGGGAGGTGTCGCTGTCCTTGGTGCCGACGCGTATCCACCAGTGCCGGGCGCGATGCGGGTTGGCCCGGCCGCCGAGGTGATGCATCGGGTTCATCAGCGCGAGCTTGGCCGGGATGTCGGCGTCCAGCCGGGCGCTGCTCCCGGCCTCGTGACGGAGGCTGTACAGGGTGAAGTGACGGGCCCTGGTGGTGCCGGTGCCGTAGAGGTTGCACTCGGGCGTGGACAGGTCGAACGCGTCGAACGACGGGGCGTTCTTCTTGCGCGCGCCGACATGGGTGAGGAAGTCCGCCCAGGTGAAGCCGGCCCGCCCGCCCGACCAGGTGATGAAGGGGTTCGCGGCGAGATAGGCGGCGCGGGCGTCCTCCGTCAGCGCGGCCAGGTACGTCGTCGCGGACGGCTGGATGAAGGTCTCCAGGATGTACGTGTCCAGGTTGCGGGCGGTGAGGGTGCCGTAGCCCGGGGCCCGCAGCCGGAGGGCGGCGAGGTAGTCGGTGTACTGCGCCTTCAGGTCGGCGGAGATCGCCGCGTCCACCGTCGCGCCCGAGGGCAGTGGGCTGGCGCCCCAGTTCCACTCGTAGGCGGCGTCGGCGTGCTCCAGGTCCGTGATGGGGCACCAGTCGCCGCTGGCGAAGATCGCGTCACTCGCGTCGGCCGCGCCGATCTCCTCCAGGTAGGGCTCGTAGAGCGGGCTGTCGCCGGAGGCACCGAGGAGCGCGGAGAGCGCGCCGCCCGCGCTGACCCCGGAGGAGACGATCCGTGCCGTGTTCCCGGGCACCCGGCCCTGGTTGGCCTTGAGATAGCGCACCGCCGCCTTGAGGTCGACGATCGCGGCGGGCGCGGTGCCGTAGTACGTGCCGTTCGCGTCGACGAGGCTACGGCCGCGCGCCCCGGGCTCGACCACGACGTACCCGGCGGCGAGCGCCAGGCCCTGCCGGCTGGTGCCGCCGCCCATGCCGGTCGCGCCGATCCCGGTGGCGTTCGCCACGGACGACGGCAGGTAACCGCCGACCTGGTTGGCGAGGAGGACCGGCGCGTCGGAGGCGTCCACGGCCGTGCCGTCGATCGCCACCGGGACGCTGATGTTCAGGGACTGGTAGGTCGGGTCCACCGGGGCGGCCACATAGCTCGCGACCTTGTGGAAGCGGTAGGTCACGCTGTGGACGGTGCCGGTGGTGTCCTTGATGGCGATCGTCTGCTCGGTGTACGCGGACGGGTCGAAGACCAGGGAGGACGATCCGGTGGCGGCCCTGGCGACAGTGGCGGCCCCGACGGTGGGCACGGTGGCCGCCGCAGCGCTCAGCCCCAGCCCCTTGACCACAGTTCTGCGCTTCACTCGCGTCACTTCCGTCTCATCAGTAGGCGGCTCTTGCCGAAGCCCTTTGCTATCACCACCCCTCCCCGATCGTCATCAAAATCGTCAACAATCACAGCCGGCGGCGCCCAACTTGGCCGAGAGCCACCGCTCCGGCGCCCCGCCCTACCCTGGTTGCCATGAACCACGCCCAGCTCACCGCTCTCGGCCGTGCCCTCCGGGTTCTCGGGGAGCACGGTGACGCCCTCACCGCCGACACCCCCGACGCGCGGTTGCACGAGGTCAAGGCCGATCTACGGCGTGCCCTGGAGCTGCTGGACGAAAGCGTCACCGGCACCGCGCCCACCACCCGCTGCGCCGAGCACCCCAACGGCCCCGTGGACGAGGCCGCCCCCGACCTCTGCCTGCTGTGCGAGACCCGCCGCCGGTCGGCCCGCCGGTCGGAGTTCAACGGCCCCGCCCCCCAGGGCCCACCCCCCACCCCGACCCCCTCGCTCTCCCGCTACGGCACCCGCGCCGACCGCCCCCAGCCCCAGCAGCGCTGGCTGCCGGAACTCTGGAACGGCCAGGAGTGGCAGCTCTGCGGCACCCCGAGGCGCGACCGCCAGGAGGCCGAGCTGTACCTCGCGGCCCAACGACGCGGATCCCGCCCCGCGATGGCCTACCGCCTGGTCCACGAGTTCACCGACTACGAGGTCCTCCGCATCTGGGGCACCCCGGTGAAGGTCGACATCGAGCCACTCGGCAACCTCTAGATCCCGATCCGGCAATCATGTACGCCATGGCCGAACCCGATTCCCTCGATGCCACGCGTGAGGCGTACGACGCCATCGCCCCCGTCTACGCGGAGCAGTTCCGTGACACCCTGCGCGACCGCCCGCTGGAGCGCGCGTTCCTGGGCGCCTTCGCCGAGATCGTCCGTGCCGGCGGCGACGGCCAGGTCGCGGACCTGGGGTGCGGTCCCGGCCATATCACCGCCCACCTGGCCGGGCTGGGCCTGAAGGCGTTCGGCGTCGACGCCTCTCCGGCGATGATCGGGCTGGCCCGTGAGGCCCACCCCGGTCTGCGCTTCGACACCGGATCGATGGCCGCGCTGGACCTCGCGGACGGCACGCTGGGCGGAATCCTCTCGCGGGCCTCCATCATCCACACCCCACCGCCCGAACTCCCCGCCGTCATCGCGGAGTTCCACCGGGTCCTGGCCCCCGGCGGCCATCTGCTGCTCAGCTTCCTGGCCACCGACGATCCCGCCCTCCCCACCCAGTCCTACGACCACAGGGTGGCCACGGCCTACCGCTGGTCCCCCGACCACCTCACCGCGATCCTCCGCACCTCCGGCCTGACCGAGGTCGCCCGAACACTCCGCGAACCCGAACCCACCGACCACCGCCAGTTCCGCGAGGTACAACTACTCGCCCGCAGCGCCTGATGCGGGGTGAGGCGGGGTGACGGGAACCTATTGGTGCCAGGCGTGCCCGCCCGTGTTGTGGATGAATCGCTGCAGCACCTTGAGGGTGGTCCGGTACTCCTCGTCGGAGATGCCCGCGTGCCGCTCCGCCCACAGCTCGTCCTGGAGGGCCGCGGCCCTGGCGTAGAACTCCCTGCCCTCGGCCGTGATGCCCAGGCGCCCCTCCGAGTCCTCGGTGATCCAGCCCAGGACGATGGTCCTGTCCATCTCCTCCTCCATGGATTCCGAGCCCGTGCCGAGGTAGTTCTGGAGGAGGCGGGACACCTCGTCCCGCGTTCTGACGGTGTCGGCTCGTGCCACCTGCGCGAGGACCCACCACTGTGGCTGGGTGGCGCCGATCCCGGCGAGGGCGGCCCGGATGCGGGTGACGACCGCGTTGTAGGCGGCCCAGCTCCAGTAGCCGATGGGTTGCTGGATCAGCTCGGCGTCGTTGTGCGAGTACTCCACGGCCGGTCCCTCCGTCTCTGCTTCAGCTGTTTCGACGAGACCGACCGTAGGAACTCAACCCGGCTTGAGGTCAAGGCTCTTCTCGAGAGCCGTCACCCGAGCAGCGGCAGCGGCGGGAAGTCGTAGCCCTCCCACAGCTGTCGGGAGGTCTCCTCCGGGTAGGGGGCCGTCCTCGGCTGTGCGTCCAGCAGCCGGACCAGCCGCTCCGCGCTGTCGTACGCCGGCCAGCCCGGGTCGCCGGTCCGGGCGAAGGACGTCCAGGACGTGCGGAAGGTCTCCGACAGGGCTCGGGCCTCGTCCGTCACCTCCGCGCCCGCGAACAGCAGGTTCCCCAGGTCCGCCTCGTAGGTGCCGAACAGCAGCGGGATGTCCAGGCCGTGGCAGGCACCGAGGGTGCCGCCGGCGCCGGGGGCCTGCCAGGTCAGTTCGTAGACGTGCGCCCGGCCGCCGCCCGCCAGCTGTGCCTCCGCCAGCCGCAGGGAGGGTATGTGGAACAGCCAGTCCGACTGGACGCGCTCGAAGAGATCGGCCGGGCCCGCCTCCGGGAAGGCGGCGCGGTAGGCCCGCTCGGCGGCCTCCCCTCCGCCCGGGCCGAACAGGCGCAGCACACCCGACGCCTGTTCTTCCGTCACCTTGTCCCGCAGCCCGCCCAGGACCATGAACAGGCGCCACTCCTGCGCGTTGTGCCCGACGAGGAGGTCGATGTCACGCGCGGCTCCCTCGGCGAGCGCCCGCCAGGGGGTGGTCGGCAGGATCTCGCCGTCGACGACCGGGGAGAAGGGGGTGACCGTGGGGGCCGCCCGGCCCCAGCGGTCCACGCGCTGCCCCATCTTGGCGCCGAGCGCCGCTCCGGCCTCGGGCAGGGTGCGCGGGTCCACGGCGGCCAGGTCGGCGGCCGTCGGGCGCAGGCCCGCCTCCGCGGCGATGGCGGTCGCGAGGTCACGGGCGAGCTCGTCGGAGAAGAACGTGCCGGGCACGCTCTGCGCGACCGCCCGCCCGAACAGGCCCCGCGCGCCGGGCATCGCCAGCAGCGCCGCCACCGAACCGCCGCCCGCCGACTCGCCGAAGACGGTGACCTGGCCGGGGTCGCCGCCGAACGCCGCGATGTTGTCCCGCACCCACTCCAGCGCCGCCACCTGGTCGAGCAGCCCCCGGTTGGCCGGAGCCCCCTCGATTCGGGCGAAGCCCTCTATGCCGACGCGGTAGTTGAGGGTGACGACGACCAGGTCGCCGGTGCGGGCTATGTGCTGCGCGTCGTAGCCGGGGCTGCCGGAGTGGCCGAGCTTGTAGGCGCCGCCGTAGATCCAGACCATCACCGGGCGCCGGGCGGCGGCGTCCGCCTCCGGGGTCCAGACGTTCACCGTCAGCCAGTCGTCGCCCGTCGGCCCGTCGAGAACTCCCATGCGCCCCTGGATGCCGGCGTCCTGCGGGGGCGGCGGTCCGAAGGCGTACGCGTCCCGGACGCCGTCCCACGGCCGGGGCGGGCGTGGGGCCTGGAAGCGGGCCTCGCCCACCGGGGGCGCGGCGAAGGGGACGCCGCGGAAGACCGTCAGGTCCTCCTCGCGGCGGCCTCGGACGGATCCTGCGGCGGTACGGACAACGAGCTGGCTGTCGACTGTGGTCATCGATCACTCCTGTCGGTGCTGGCTACTCGTGGAACGGGCGGTGCTCACGCAAAGTGCCGAAGACGGCCATCACCCCTCGTGTGGGTGACAGCCGCCTCCGACGGGCCGGTATCCAGGTGTTCACGCCTTGACCGGCGTGGCCTCCTCCACCTCGTCGGCGGCCGGAACTCGCACCGTCTCCTTGTGCTTGGGGATGAAGGTCGCGAGGAAGAAGGCGAGGAGCGCGGCCCCCGCGCCGATGGCCATGACGACCTTGAAGCCGTTCTCCGACGGCAGGGCGTACCCGCCGAAGTCGGTGGTCATCTGGGCGAGGACGACGCCGGCGATGGCGCTGGCGAACGACGTGCCCAGGGACCGCATCAGGGTGTTGAGGCTGTTGGCCGCACCGGTCTGGGAGGGGTCGACGGCGCCCATGATCAGGGCGGGCATCGCACCGTAGGTGAAGCCGACACCGGCGCCGATGATGCAGGACACCAGGACCAGGTGCCAGACCTCGCTCATCAGGACGATGTTCAGGGCGTAGCCGGAGGCGACGATCAGCGCGCCGATCATCAGCGTCGCCTTCGGCCCCTTGGCCTTGGTGACCTTGGCGGACACGGCGGACATCACCATCATCACGAAGCCCTGCGGGGCGAGCACCAGGCCGACGGTCATCATCGACTTGCCGAGGCCGTAGCCGGTCTGCTCGGGCAGCTGGAGCAGCTGCGGCAGGACCAGGGACATCGCGAACATCGAGAAGCCGAGGGCGATCGAGGCGAGGTTGGTGAACAGGACCTGGGTCTTGGCGGTGGTGCGCAGGTCGACCAGCGGCTGCTTGGACTTCAGCTCCCACCAGCCCCAGGCCAGCAGGATGACGACGGCGGCGGTGCCGAGGCCCAGCGTGGTGCCGGAGGTCCAGCCCCAGTCGGAGCCCTTGGACACGGTCAGCAGCAGGGAGACCAGACCGGCCGACAGGCCGAGCGAGCCGACGAGGTCGAAGCGTCCACCGGCGCGGTTCTTCGACTCGGGGACGAACACCAGGACGAGGAGGAGGGAGACGACGCCGAGGGCGGCGGAGGTCCAGAAGAGGACGTGCCAGTCCCAGTTGTCCGCGATGAACGCGGCGGTGGGCAGACCGAGCGCACCGCCGACACCGAGGGAGGCACTCATCACGGCCGTCGAACTGGCGAGCTTCTCGGCGGAGACCGTGTCGCGCAGGATGCTGATGCCCAGCGGCACCACGGCGGCCGCGAGGCCTTGCAGGGCACGGCCGACGATCATCGGGACGAGCGAGTCGGCGAGGGCGCAGACCAGCGATCCGGAGATCAGCATCAGGATGCTGACCACCAGCATCCGCCGCTTGCCGACCATGTCACCGAGCCGGCCGACGACCGGGGTCGCGACGGCCGCGGCGAGCAGCGTTGCGGTGACCGCCCAGGCGGTGTCGGACGCGGGCGCGTCCAGCAGCTTCGGCAGCTCGGGGACGATCGGGATGACCAGGGTCTGCATCAGCGCGACGACGATTCCGGCCAGGGCCAGCACCGCCACCACGGCGTTCGACCTCGGCGGGGCGGATGGTCCCGCCGCGGCGGGTCGGGCAAGGGCGTCGGACATGACAGGGCCTCCGTCGGTTGCGCAGGGGGGTGAACTGCTTGACTCAAGCAAGCTTATGCAGATTGATTGAGTTAAGCAAGCGAAATTTCCCCCGCCTGCTCAGCCGTGCCGCGCGATGATCTCCCGGGTCCGCTCCTCGTCCAGCTGGTAGACCGTCTCGTGGGCCCGCGGATCCCGTGCGTGGAAGGTATGGAACAGCGGCCCGGACCCCCCGCCCAGCTCCACCAGCGACGCCGAAGCCCCCCGCACCGCCCGCTCGGTCCCGGGCGCGGTGGTCAGGTCGATGCGGTTGACGACACCCGGCGTCACCCACACCGGCACCTCCGCCAGGAAGCCGCACAGCTGGAGGTGGAAGTGCCCGGTCAGCAGAACCCGTACGTCACTCCCCCGGATCACCGCCGCCAGCTCACCGGGATCGCGCAGCCCGAAGACCTGCTGGGTGGCCGAGAGGGGGTGGCAGATCGGGGGATGGTGGAAGGCGAGCACGGTGCCGTGCTCGGCGGGGGCGCCCAGCACACCGCGCAGCCACTCCAGCTGGCCGGCGCCGAGACCGCCGTACACCTTCCCCGGCACCAGTGAGTCGAGCGTGACGAGCCGCCATCCGCCGACCGTGCTGACGGCGGACCGCTCCTCGCCGGGGAACTCGGCGACGGCGTCCGCGTGCCCGCTGCCCAGCACCTTCGCGAAGGCGGACCGCTCGTCGTGATTGCCGGTCGTGTAGAAGACGGGAGCGTCCAGGGGGCGCGCGAAGTCGCCGACGAGCCCCCGCACGGTCGCGTACGCCTCCACCGAGCCGTCGTCGGCGAGATCGCCGGTGACGACGACGGCGTCCACGTCCCGCAGGTGACGGAGTTCGCCGAGCATCAGCCGCAGCGAGTCGGTCGCGTTGACACCACGGCTGTCGGGCTCGTCGGCGCGCTCGATGTGAGTGTCCGAGAGATGAAGGATCCGCATCCCTCGGACGATACTCACGAAGGAGTGATCAAAAGAGTGATCAGCTGAGGGTGCGCAGCGAAGCCGCGTCGAACGGCTTCAGCTCGTCGAACCGTCCGCCGAGGACCTTCGTGGCCCACTCCGGGTCCTGGAGCAGCGCGCGCCCCACCGCCACCATGTCGAACTCGTCGCGCTCCAGGCGGTCGAGCAGGTTGTCGATGCCCTTGACCGGGGAGCCCTCGCCCGCGAAGCCCCGGATGAAGTCGCCGTCCAGGCCGACCGAGCCGACGGTGATGGCGGGCCTGCCGGTGATCTTCTTGGTCCAGCCCGCGAGGTTGAGGTCGGAGCCGTCGAACTCCGGGAGCCAGTAGCGGCGGGTGGAGGCGTGGAAGGCGTCGGCACCGGCCGCGGCGATCGGCGCCAGGATCGCGTCCAGCTCCTCCGGGGTCTCGGCGAGCCGGGCGTCGTACGCCTCGGACTTCCACTGCGAGTAGCGGAAGATGACCGGGAACTCGGCGGAGACGGTCTCGCGCACCGCGGCCACGATCTCGGCGGCGAACCTGGTACGGGCGACCGGGTCACCGCCGTAGGCGTCGGTACGGCGGTTGGTGCCCGCCCACAGGAACTGGTCGACGAGGTAGCCGTGGGCGCCGTGGATCTCGACGCCGTCGAAGCCGATGCGCTCGGCGGCGGCAGCGGCCTCGGCGAACGCGCCGATGACGTCGTCCAGGTCGCGCTGGGTCATGGCCTTGCCGTCGCCGTCCGTGCCGTCGAGGCGCAGACCCGAAGGACCGACCGCGGGCGCGTCCGCGACCGGCGGCTCGCCCTGCTTGCGCACCATCCCGATGTGCCACAGCTGCGGCACGATCTTCCCGCCCGCCGCATGCACGCCCTCGGCGACCTTCGCCCACCCGGCGAGCTGCTCCGCACCGTGGAACCGCGGCACGCTGTCGCTCTGCCCGGCGGCGTCGTGCCCGACGTACGTCCCCTCGGTGACGATCAGGCCCACGCCGGCGGCGGCGCGCCGCGCGTAGTACGAGACGACGTTCTCGCCGGGCACACCGCCCGGGGAGTGCATACGGGTCATGGGCGCCATGGCGATCCGGTTCGGCACGGTCAGGCCGTTGATCGTGACGGGCCGGGTGAGGATGTCGGCGGCGCGGGCGGGAGTGGGCGGGGTGACGCTCACGTAGGGGCTCCTCGTAACGGTGATGGGGACCGGGCGGTATGTGCACATGCATTGAGTACCTGCGAACGATTCAACCCGCACGCGCATGTCCCACATTCCGGCGTCGGCCACCCCGCCCTGTGATCCCACACACGCAGGAGCCGTCCCACCCCGCCTCCACCCGCCGCAATTCCCCTCCCATTCCCCGACATTTCAGGAACATTTCGCCGCCCGTTCCGCTCAGTTCACCCGGCCTCCCGCATGGAGCACCACCGCTGTGCACACCTCCGCGAACCTGCCAAAGCTCATGGTGAGACCGACCCGAACGCGCCGAAAAACCCTGAAAGGCACCACACCCATGCGCAAAATCAGCCTCGCCCTGTCCACCTCCGCCCTCTCCGCCCTCTCCGCCCTCACGCTCCTTGCCCCCGCCGCGCACGCGGACACCGCCACCCCCCTCGTCATCGGCCACCGCGGGGCCGCGGGACTGGCCCCCGAGAACACCCTGGAAGCCGTCGACCGCGCCGACCGCGCGGGAACCGACTGGGTCGAGGTGGACGTGCAGCGCAGCAAGGACGGCGTGCTGATGATCATGCACGACGAGAACCTCGTCCGTACGACCGACGCCCGCAGGGTCTTCCCCAAGCGCGCCCCCTGGAAGGTCGGCGACTTCACCATGGCCGAACTGAACAGGCTCCGCGCGGGCGCCTCCCCCCAGTGGAGGGGCTCCGGGTACGAGTCCGCCCGCATCCCCACCCTCGGACAGCTCCTGGACCGCCTGGACCGCAACAACCAGGGCCTGGTCCTGGAGATCAAGTGGCCGGCCAACCACCCCGGCATCACGAAGGACATCCTGAACGTCCTCGGCCGCAAAGGCTGGTTGGACGCCCGCCACGTCAACAACCGCCTCTACATGATCAGTTTCTCGGCCCCCGCCCTCCGGGACGTCCACGCCCGGCGCCCCGACCTCAGACTCGGCATCTGCGACGAGGGCGCGTCAGCCGCCCGACTCGCGTCCTACGCGCGGTACGTCGACGTGGTCAACCCCGAACACCACGCCACCACAGCGGACTTCGTGCGCCGCGCCCACGCCCTCAAGGGCGCCCACGGCAGGCCCCTGAAGGTATGGCCGTACACGGTGAACACCTCCACCCAGGCCCGCCGCCTCCGCGACCTGCGCGTGGACGGCTTCACCAGCGACCTCCCCGACAGGATGCGGAAGGCCCTCGGGCGGTGACCACAGGCCGACAGTGACGACAATGAGCGCATGAGGAAGCAGCGTGCACTGGTCACAGCCGTCGACCTGGAACGGTCCTCCGTGGTCGCCAACAACACGATGAACCGCGAACGCGGCCTCACTGGCGTGAACAGCTACGCCCGCGAGCTGGGCGTCGACCTGCTGGCCCACCTGGCCGACCGGCCGGCGCCCTCCTGGCTGGACCTGTGCAGCGGCGAGGGCCGCGCTCTGCGGGAGGCCGCGTCGGCCCTGCCCGCCGACGCGGTCCTCACCGCGGTCGACCTGGTGGGCCCACTCGCCCCGGGCCCGACCCCACCGACCCTGGAGGAGATCATCGCCTCCGTCTCGACCTGGACCCCCACCCGGACCTACGACCTGATCACCTGCGTCCACGGCCTCCACTACATAGGCGACCAACTCGGCCTGCTCACCCGCGCCGCGTCCTGGCTGTCGGAGGACGGACTGCTGACGGCCCACTTCGACCCGGACTCGATCCGCCGCCCCGACGGCACGCCGGCGGGCCGCGCGGCGATCACAGCCCTACGCGCCTCCGGCTTCCGCTACTCCCCCCGCCACCACCGCGTCACCCTCCACGGCCCCCGATCCATCACCCTCCCCTTCACCTACGTCGGCGCGGACCCCGACGCCGGCCCCAACTACACGGGCCAGCCCGCCGTCGGCTCCTACTACACCTGAGCGGGCGGCCCGGTTCAGCGCCCGGACCCGTTCCCGCAGCACGTCGCCGGAACCCGCCTCCCCCACGTCCTCCGGCCGGCAGTCCCACTCCCGCCCACCACCCACGGGCCGCAACTGCACGCGCCCGCCCACCCGCCCCATGACCTCCCCGATCCGCCCGGTCCGCAGGTCGACGGCGATGGACGGCCCCCTGAAACTGATGGAGTTCGAGGACGCGCCTCCGCTCTCCTTCGTGGAGGCACCGGACATGGGGAAGCTGCTGGACGACCCCGCGACCGTCGCCCGCCACACCCTCATGTTCAACCTCCTCCAGGCATCGGCACTTTCGCCGCAGGATTACGAGCATGGAGAACAACACCCGTGAGGTCGTGACCTGGTACAAGTCCAGCTACAGCGGCGGCGAGGGTGGCAACTGCCTGGAAGTTGCCCCCGGCCTGCGACGGGCCAGGCGCTTGCCCAGTTCCCACAGGAGCAGGAGAGCGAGGGCGGCCAGCAGCGCCCAGCCGAACTGCCGCGCGTTGATCTGGGTCGTCCCAAGGATGCGGCGGAAGCCGTCCATCTGGGTCACCAGCACCGCGAGCACGAACTGGGTGAGTGCCACCCAGTTCATCTGCCTGCTGTCGAAGGTGGACGTCGTCAGCACCGAATCCGTCTCGCTGCGGCACTCGAACGCGGCCACGATCAGGCAGAGGGCGAAGGCGGTGAACGCGATCGACCGGCCGGTCTCGACGCTGTCGAAGTGGGCCTGACCGAGCTTGATCAGTCCGAGCAGGATGACGGTGATCGCCAGTCCGCCGAGCCCGACCGTGATCAGTACTGGCCGAGTGAGCACCGACTCCCCTCGCGGACGCGGCCTGCGTCGCATGAGCCCGGGGCTCTCCCGGTCGAAGCCGAGCGCGAATCCGAAGGAGGCGTTGACGACGAAGTGGATCCACAGCACCTGCGGCGGGGTGAAGGGCTCACCGGCGGCGATGTTGAAGACGGTGGCCCCGAGAAAGGTCAGCACAAAGGTGACCAGCAGGAGCAGTACGAATCGGATGTACTTGGTGAGGTTGTCGTAGATTCTGCGGCCCTGCTCCACGGCGTAGACGATGGTGGCGAAGCGGTCGTCGGAGAGGATCATGCGTCCGGCGTTCTTCGCCACGTCCGTTCCGCTGCCCATGGCGATACCGATGTCGGCGGCCTTGATGGCGGGCGCGTCGTTGACGCCGTCCCCGGTCATCGCCACGACGTCGCCCTTCTTCTTGAGCGTGTCGGCGAGCAGTACCTTGTGCTCCGGCGCGACGCGTCCCACCACCCCGATGCCGTCGATGCGGGCGAGTTGCTCGGCCTCGCTCATGGCGGCGAAGTCGGCGCCGAGGACCGCCTCGCCGGGGATGCCGAGCTGCCGGGCGATCGCCGCGCCGGTGGTGACGTCGTCACCGGTCACCATGCGGACCCGGATGTGCCCCGCCTGGGCACCGGCCACGGCGGCCCTGGCGTCCTCGCGGGGTGGATCGACCATGGCGACGAGGCTGGTCATCCGCAGCTCGGCGACGTACGCGAGCAGGTCGCCGTCCGGATCGAACCCGGCCGGGTCCAGATCACGGGTGGCCGCGGCCATCACCCGGCGCCCTTCGCCGCCCATCCGCTGGGTCTGCGCCTTGGCGCGAGCGTTCAGTTCGGCGTCCCACGGGATGGTCTCTCCGGCCGCGAGCGCGGTGGCGGCCCGCGCCACCACCGCCGGGACCGCGCCTTTGACGAAGCATCGGACGACCTGCCGCCCGGATGCGTCCACCGCTGAGTTGAAGGTGGCCATCAGCTTGTAGTCCGGGTCGAACGGCAGCGTGGCGAGCCGGGGGAGTCCCTCCCTGGTGGCGTCGATGTCCAGCCCGGCCTTGTGCGCGAGCACCAGCAGCGCGCCCTCGGTGGGATCGCCCACCACCTCGCCCTCCACCAGCTTCGCGTCGCTGGCCACCACGTACGGCAGGATCGTGTCCTCGATGCCCGCGGAGGCACCTGCGGCATGGTGGATCTTCCCGTCGAGCGCGTAGCCCGTGCCCGAGACGGTGTACCGGTCGGTGGGACTCACGACTTCGACGGCGGTCATCTGGTTCATCGTCAGGGTGCCGGTCTTGTCCGAGTTGATCGCCGACGTGAATGCCAGGGTCTCGACCGACGGCAGTTCCTTGACGATGGCGTTCCGCTTCGCCAGGTTGAGGCTGCCGACGGACAGGATCGCCTGGGTCACGGTCGGCAGGGCCTCGGGGATGGCGGCGATGGCCAGCGAGACCGCGCTGACGAACAGGACGTCCCAGGCCTGGTCCCGCCCGCGCCCCAGGGCGAACATCACGATCATGGTCAGGCCTGCCGCCCCCGTGATCCACAGCGTCAGGGTGTCGAGTTCCCTGGTGAGCGGCGGTACCTCCTTCTCGGTGAGCGACAGCATCCCGGAGATCTTGCCGACCTCCGTTGCGACGCCGGTCGCGGTGACGACGAGTACGCCGCTGCCGTGGGTGACCGGGGTGTTCATGAACGCCATGTTCGTCCGGTCGCCGGGTGCCGGCCGGGTGCCCGGGAGTGTGCCGGCGTCCTTCGAGGCGGGAACGCTCTCGCCGGTGAGCGCCGACTCGTCGATCTGCAGGGCACTGGCCTCGATGATGCGTCCGTCCGCCGCCACCTGGTCCCCTGCGGCGATGAGCACGATGTCGCCGACGACCAGCTGTTCGGCGGGGATCTCGGCCTCCGTGCCGTCCCTGCGTACCCGTGCCGTCGCCTTCATCATCGACTGCAGCGCGTTCATCGCGCTCTCGGCCTTGCCCTCCTGGCGCAGGCCCACGACCGCGTTCAGCAGGGTCAGGACGATCAGCAGGACCGCGGTGGTCCACTCCCTGACGAGCAGCGAGACGACCGCCGCGGCCACCAGGACGATCTGCATGTAACTGCGGTACTCCTGGAGGAACCGGCGCCAGGCCGGAGGTCGCTTCTCCTCGGGCAGCGAGTTCGGGCCGTGCGAGGCAAGGAGTTGCGCGGCCCGTGCTGCGGAGAGACCGACCGCCGGATCGACACCGAACGCTGCTACGACCTCCTCGGGAGCGTGCGCGTACCAGCCATCGCCCGAGGACGGAGGCTGTTCTCCCACGGAATTCGAACGCACCGTCATCGCTCTGCCTCCGATCCGTGGCCGCGCATGCGTCCCGGCCGGTCGCGCGCCGCTCCGACAGGTCCTAGCCGCGCTTCTTCTTCGGCCGGTCTCTCCGCCCAGCGGCCCGCGCGGCCGACGGATGCCGGTCGGCGTACGGATCGGCCGGTGCCCCGGCAGGGGCCTCCCGCTCCAGGTCCCGTTTGGTGACGAGCAGATCCTCCCGCGCCTCTTCCCCGACGTCGGGGTACTGAGGATCGATGTCGATCAGAGTGTGTGCGAGGATCGCCGCCGCGCAGATCCGCCCGAACCACTTCCGGTCCGCCGGCACGACGTACCACGGCGCCCACTTCGTACTCGTGGCCGACAGCATCTCGGAGAACGCGTGCTGGTAGTCGTCCCACTGGCGCCGCTCACGGACATCGGCCGCGGAGAACTTCCAGTTCTTCTCCGGCCGGTCGATCCGCTTCAGGAAGCGGGTGCGCTGCTCTTCCTTGGACAGGTTCAGGAAGATCTTCACCACCTTGAACCCGTTGCCCGTGAGGTACCGCTCCCAGTGGTTGATCTCCCGGTAGCGCCGCTCCCATATGTCCGGCCCCCGGGCCTCGTCCGGCAGTTTCTGCCGGACCAGGTTCTCGGGGTGGACCCGTACGACGAGAACCTCCTCGTAGTGCGAGCGGTTGAAGATGGCGATCTCCCCGCGAGTGGGCAGCCGCTGGGCGTAGCGCCACAGATAGTCGTGGTCGAGTTCCCCGGCGGATGGCACCTTGAAGCTGCTGACCCGTACGCCCTGGGGATTGACGCCGCTCATCACATGGCGGATCGTCCCGTCCTTGCCGCCGGCGTCGAGTGCCTGGAGGCACAGGAGTACGCCGTACGTGTCCTGGGCGGCCAGCCGCTCCTGGTACTCGGCCAGCAGCGACACCCCGGTCCGCAGCAGCTCGATCCCGTCCCGTTTCCTCAGACCGGCTTTGTAGCGAGGATCGAAGTCCCGGTCCAGGCGCACCTTCGACCCGGGTTTCACCCGTAGTGGCCCGATGAAATCCGCGATGCGTTCGGCTCTCTCGTCCGACATCACGATCCGTCTCTCTCTGGTCCACCATCGTCTCGACGGTGACCGGAGGACCGCGCATCCCACCACAGCCGCGACAGGATGCCTCGCGCTCATTGTCTGCTCGTCCGGACAAGATCGCCCCCTGAGGCCGGGGGCGGGAACTCCTCGCCGGTGTCGTACATCGTCCGCCCCAACTCCCGAAGCTCAAGAGTCCAGCTCCGAGCGCTCTTTGTTTGGAATGGGTAGTGGGCTCCAACCCACCCACCCTCCCCGCGAGTTGACCCGGAGCGACCGAGTTGCCACGGACGGTTACGAACCTCTACCGTGCGCATAACGAAACAGCCCCCGCCAGGTGTTAGCAGCACCTGCGGGGGCTTGACCTACTAGACCGAAAGCCGACTTCGATCCGTGGCTGATGCTGAGTTTAGTGCTGTCTCCCCGTCCGCGCACGCTTCCCCGCACCCCATGGCCAATCCGGGTTACGGCAAGCGATCGGCGCCCGGCCAACCTCCCCGCGCGAACCACGACTTCGCGCACCTCCCGCCCCGCGAGGCGGCCATCGCCGCGTACCTCGACCGGTTGCCCGACGGCGCCGACATCTCCGTAAAGACGCTGGCCAAGACGCTGCCGTACGGGCAATGCGCCCTCGGCACGGCGCTCAACAGGATCCAGGCGGCAGGTCACCTGAGGCGCGGCAGGGAACGGCTGGAAACCGACTCGGGCGGCTCCCGCTGGATCACCCGATCGTGGTGGTCTCGTACGGCACGCGACGACGGCTGGTGGGCGACCTTCGCACGGGGCGACGTACCGGAAGACGCGCCCCGGACCCGCCCCACCCGCTCCCGCGCCCACATCCTCCTGGCCGCCCTCGGCCGTACGACCCCCGTTCTGTCCCTCTCCGCCGCCGACTGCGCCCAGCTCGCCCCGCTGGTGGAGGAGTGGTTCGCGCGAGGGGCCACGGAGGAAACCCTCCTCACTGCCCTGACCGCCGGTCTGCCCACGCCCGTCCACAGCCCGGTGGCCCTGCTCCGGCGGCGTCTGACGGACAAGCTCCCTCCCGAGCCGCCGCCCGTACGGCCGCCCCGCCGGATTCTCGAGTGCGCGAAGTGCGGAATCCCCGGCCGTCCCGAAGCGCTGCCGGGCGGCGAGTGCGGCGCATGCAGAGGCGGACCCGCGCCCGCCCGCTCCAACACGCCCCTCTCCGCATCGGCCATCCAGGCCCGCGCGGACGAGATTCGTGCGGCTATGTCACTGCAACAACGAGAGAGGACACCCGCATGACCGCTCCTACGGTCCGACGACACCACCCCGGGGCACGATGGAGGGGAGGAGGCGACGCCATGACCCCCAGCACCGCCGAACGCCCGCAGATGCCCATCGAGGACTTCGAGGACCTCGCCGCAGCAGCCCCTGAGCATGTGCGGCTCGAATTCGTCGACGGCCGGGTCCGCACCAGGGATCCGCTCAGCGTCGAGGACTTCGAGGAACTGGACCGGCGGGCGCCGGAGACCGTCCGGCTGGAGTACGTCAATGGAAAACTAGAGGTCAAGGCAATGCCGGACGGCAAGCACCGTTCGATTTACATGTGGCTGGTGCGCCAGTTCCTGCTCCACCGTCCCGATCTTGACCTCGCTCCCGAATCCGGCGTCAAGGCCGAGGCATACCGCAAGGGTCGTGCTCGGACCGACGCGGCACTCGCACCGGTGGATCACTTCATCGACGACGGCGAATGGTCCGACACCGCGGGGATTCTGATGGCCCTCGAAATCACGTCTCACGACCGTGACACCAACCAACGCGACCGCATCGACAAACCCGTCGGCTACGCGGAGGCCGCCATCCCCGTATACCTCCTCGTCGATCGCGACAACAACACAGTCGTCGTGTACAGCGAGCCCAAGGACAGCCGCTACCAGCGGATCGACTCCTACGCTTGGGGAGCCACGGTCGAGCTCCCGCCCCCGGTGAGCATCACCCTCGACACCGAGCCGCTCAAGAAGTACGCCGACTGACGAACCCGTCAGTGGTCCCCCCGGGCGTTGAGCCGAGCCGCCTGGCGGGTCAGGTGGTCGCGTTCCGCCAGGTTGGGGGCCTTACTCGCCGCCTCGGCGTACAGGCGGGCCGCCGTCGGCAGGTCGCCGTCGCGTTCGTGGAGGTAGGCCGCCACCGCGGTGTGGCGGGGGAGCGACTCGTCCAGCGGCGCCAGGGCCGCGAGACCGGCGCGTGGTCCGTCGGCCTCGCCGACCGCCACCGCGCGGTTGAGGCGGACGACCGGGCTGTCGGTCAGCCGGGCGAGCTCGTCGTACCACTCCACGATCTGCACCCAGTCGGTCTCCTCGGCGGTGGGCGCGTCCGCGTGGAGGGCGGCGATGGCGGCCTGGGCCTGGAACTCGCCGAGGCGGTCGCGGGCCAGGGCCCTGTGCAGGATTCCGATGCCCTCGGCGATCGACACCGTGTCCCACCGACCGCGGTCCTGCTCGGCGAGCGGCACCAGACTGCCGTCGGGCGCGGTCCGGGCGGCGCGCCGGGCGTGGTGGAGCAGCATGAGGGCGAGCAGCCCGGCCACCTCGGGGTGGTCGATCGCGGCCGCGAGCTGCCGGGTGAGCCGGATGGCCTCGGCGGCGAGGTCGACGTCGCCGGAGTAGCCCTCGTTGAAGACCAGGTAGAGGACGCGCAGCACGGTGGCGACGTCGCCGGGCCGGTCGAACCGCACGCCGTTGACGGTGCGCTTGGCCCGGCTGATGCGCTGCGCCATGGTCGCCTCGGGTACCAGGTAGGCGCGGGCGATCTGGCGGGTGGTCAGCCCGCCGACGGCGCGCAGCGTGAGCGCGACCGCGGACGACGGGGTGAGGGACGGGTGGGCGCAGAGGAAGTAGAGCTGGAGTGTGTCGTCCGTCGCGGGTGCGGGCCCGGGTGCCGGCTCCTCGTCGACGAGATCCTCACGCCGGCGGCGGGAGGTGTCCGCCCGGCTCGCGTCGAGGAACTTGCGCCAGGCCACGGTGACCAGCCAGCCCTTCGCATCCCGCGGAGGGTCGGCCGGCCATACGCGGACCGCCTCGACCAGCGCGTCCTGCACGGCGTCCTCGGCCGCCGCGAAGTCGGCTCCGCGGCGGACGAGGATGCCGAGCACGCTCGGCGTGAGGCTCCTCAGCAGGACCTCGTTCACCTCAGCGGTCACTCCGTGACCGTGGGCTGCACGCCGTAGAACGGGCGCAGCTCCAGCCACTCGTGGATCGGCTTGCCGCCCGCGCCGGGGGCGGCCGACAGTTCCCCGGCCAGCTCGACGGCGCGCTCGTAGTTGTCGACGTCGATCACCATCCAGCCGGCGATGAGGTCCTTGGTCTCGGCGAACGGGCCGTCGGTCACGGGCGGGCGGCCCTCGCCGTCGTAGCGGACCCAGGTCCCCTCGGGGGCGAGCGCCTGGCCGTCGACGAACTCGCCGGTCGTCTCCAGCCGGGCCGCGAAGTCGTTCATGTACTGGATGTGGGCCGAGATCTCCTCCGGCGTCCACTTGTCCATGGAGACGTCGTTGACCGCGGCCGGGGCGCCTCGGTAGTGCTTGAGCAGCAGGTACTTGGCCATGGTGGTTCTCCTCGGTGCCGGTGCGACCCCATTGTGGTCGCGTTCACCCCGGGGACGGAGCGGGCCACGGGTTCTCGACATCGCCGGGATTTTTTCTCGAAGAGTTTCTGGAAGGGTTTCTCGCGGAGCCCTTCAACGCCCGAGGGCGGTACCCCCCGCGTCAGCAGGGAGTACCGCCCTCGGTAGGAAACCCGAGCCCGGAAATCAGGCTCAGAAGTCCATGTCACCGCCGGGCATGCCGCCGCCGGCCGGGGCCGCGGCCTTCTCCGGCTTGTCGGCGATGACGGCCTCGGTGGTGAGGAAGAGCGCGGCGATGGACGCGGCGTTCTGCAGGGCAGAGCGCGTGACCTTCGCCGGGTCGATGATGCCTTCCTTGACCAGGTCGACGTACTCACCGGTCGCGGCGTTCAGGCCGTGTCCGGGGGTCAGGTTGCGCACCTTCTCCACCACGACACCGCCTTCGAGGCCGGCGTTGATGGCGATCTGCTTCAGCGGGGCCTCGAGCGCGATGCGCACGGCGTTGGCGCCGGTCGCCTCGTCACCTTCGAGGTCCAGCTTCTCGAAGACGGAGGACGCCTGGATGAGCGCGACGCCGCCACCGGCGACGATGCCCTCCTCGACGGCCGCCTTCGCGTTGCGGACGGCGTCCTCGATGCGGTGCTTGCGCTCCTTGAGCTCCACCTCGGTGGCGGCACCGGCCTTGATGACGGCCACGCCGCCCGCGAGCTTCGCCAGGCGCTCCTGGAGCTTCTCGCGGTCGTAGTCCGAGTCGCTGTTCTCGATCTCGGCGCGGATCTGGTTGACCCGGCCGGCGACCTGGTCCGAGGAGCCGGCACCGTCGACGATGGTGGTCTCGTCCTTGGTGATGACGACCTTGCGGGCCTTGCCCAGGAGGTCCAGGGTCGTGTTCTCGAGCTTGAGACCGACCTCCTCGGAGATGACCTCGCCGCCGGTGAGGATGGCGATGTCGTTCAGCATCGCCTTGCGGCGGTCGCCGAAGCCCGGGGCCTTGACCGCGACGGACTTGAAGGTGCCGCGGATCTTGTTGACGACCAGGGTCGACAGGGCCTCGCCCTCGACGTCCTCGGCGATGATCAGCAGCGGCTTGCCGCCCTGCATGACCTTCTCCAGGAGCGGGAGCAGGTCCTTGACGTTGGCGATCTTGGAGTTCGCGATCAGGATGTACGGGTCGTCGAGGACGGCCTCCATACGCTCCATGTCGGTCGCGAAGTAGGCCGAGATGTAGCCCTTGTCGAAGCGCATGCCCTCGGTGAGCTCGAGCTCCAGACCGAAGGTCTGCGACTCCTCGACGGTGATGACGCCTTCCTTGCCCACCTTGTCCATCGCCTCGGCGATGAGCTCGCCGATCTGGGTGTCGGCGGCGGAGATGGAGGCCGTGGAGGCGATCTGCTCCTTGGTCTCGACATCCTTCGCCTGCTCGAGCAGGGCACCGGAGACAGCCTCGACGGCCTTCTCGATACCGCGCTTGAGGGCCATGGGGTTGGCGCCGGCGGCTACGTTGCGCAGGCCCTCCTTGACCAGGGCCTGGGCGAGGACCGTCGCGGTGGTCGTACCGTCACCGGCGACGTCGTCCGTCTTCTTGGCGACTTCCTTGACCAGCTCGGCGCCGATCTTCTCGTACGGGTCCTCGAGCTCGATCTCCTTGGCGATGGAGACACCATCGTTGGTGATCGTGGGGGCGCCCCACTTCTTCTCGAGGACGACGTTGCGGCCCTTGGGGCCGAGCGTCACCTTCACGGCGTCCGCGAGCTGGTTCATGCCGCGCTCGAGGCCGCGCCGCGCCTCCTCGTCGAACGCGATGATCTTGGCCATGTGAAGTGGTCCCTCCAGGACTGGGGGTGATTCCTTCGGACCGCGCCCGCGCCCGCGACGGACGGCTCGCATGCCCCGTGGTTCCTTGCCCCACCTGGCCTGCGGGCCTCACCGACTCGGTCCTTCTTTGTCACTCTCACCTTCAGAGTGCTAACGCCAATGATTAGCACTCGGCATGGTCGAGTGCAAGCGCCTCTCACAGATGCGAGGCGCCGGGCGACCGGACCCGGGCATGCTGAAGGGCCCGTGCCCCGGGAGGCACGAGCCCTTCGGTGAAGAACAGAAGAACGACGCTGTCAGTCGGCGCGTGCTTCAGCCGGTCGCCAGCCGGACCATGTCCGCCTGCGGCCCCTTCTGGCCCTGCGAGATCTCGAAATCGACCCGCTGACCCTCTTCCAGGGTGCGGTAACCGTCCATCTGGATGGCGCTGTAGTGGACGAAAACATCCGCACCACCGTCGACCGCGATGAAGCCGTACCCCTTCTCCGCGTTGAACCATTTGACGGTGCCCTGAGCCATGCCTAACTCCCCTATTACTGGCCCTTGCACAGATCCACACTTCGCGGATCCGGGTCAGACCTCACCCCCCAGCTGGTTGGGGGCGTGCGCCGGAACGCGTCGACCGCGGCCGAATGTATCTGTCCAACTGCCGTCTGCAACAGGTCAGTCGGACGAGAATTCTGGACGCGCGGGATCCGGAATGTGGCGAGAATTCGCCTGAATTCAGGGCAAGTCGGGCCCCATAAAAGCCACAAATGCCGCGCATGAGACATGCACTTTGGCTACTTCTTGTCGGCTGTAAGGCAGAAATCAAAGGCGCCAGAACCGGGGTGCTGGACCGGGTTCCCCAACTGTACCTCGTTCAACCTCACTGAATTGCCCCCTCCGCTTCTCTCACGGAGGGGGCAATTCGATGAACGCTCGGTAATCACTGTTACCGACGGTTACTACCGGCGGGTAGTAATCCAGGGATCAGCCGCCCGCGACAGCCGGGATGATCGAGACGCCGGCGCCGTCCGGAGTCGCCGTGTCCAGTCCCTGCTCGAAGCGGACGTCGTCGTCGTTGACGTACACGTTGACGAACCGCCGCAGCTTGCCCTGGTCGTCCAGGACCCGGGCGGCGATGCCCGTGTGGTTCTTCTCCAGGTCGGCGATGACCTCGCCGAGGGTCGCGCCCTCGGCCGTCACCTCGGCCGCGCCGCCGGTGTAGGTGCGCAGGATGGTGGGGATGCGGACGTTGACGCTCATGATGCGAGGCCAGCCTCTCGGAAGGAGTCGAGGTTCGGGCGGATCGTCGCGGTGAGGCCGGTACCGGCCACCGCGTCCAGGGTCTTCAGGCCGTCGCCGGTGTTCAGGACGACCGTGGTCTTCGTCGGGTCCAGCAGACCGTTCTCGATCAACTTGCGAGTGACCCCCACGGTTACCCCGCCGGCGGTCTCGGCGAAGATGCCCTCCGTCCGGGCGAGCAGCTTGATCGCGTCGACGATCTGCTCGTCCGTGACGTCCTCCACGGCCCCGCCCGTGCGCCGCGCGATGTCGAGCACGTACGGACCGTCCGCCGGGTTGCCGATGGCCAGGGACTTGGCGATGGTGTTCGGCTTCTGCGGGCGGACCACGTCGTGCCCCGCCTTGTACGCGACGGACACCGGGGAGCACCCCTCCGCCTGCGCGCCGAAGATCTTGTACGGCCGGTCCTCGACCAGCCCGAGCTTGATCAGCTCCTGCAGACCCTTGTCGATCTTCGTGAGCTGGGAGCCGGAGGCGATCGGCACGACCAGCTGGTCCGGGATCCGCCAGCCGAGCTGCTCGCAGATCTCGTACGCCAGGGTCTTGGACCCCTCCGCGTAGTACGGCCGCAGGTTGACGTTGACGAAGCCCCAGCCCTCGCCCGCCGAGTCGCCGATGAGCTCGGAGCAGAAGCGGTTGACGTCGTCGTAGTTGCCCTCGATGCCGACGAGTTCACCGCCGTAGACGGCGGCCATGACGACCTTGCCCTGCTCCAGGTCGTGCGGGATGAACACGCAGGAGCGGAAGCCGGCCCGGGCGGCGGCGGCGCCGACCGCGCCGGCGAGGTTGCCGGTCGAGGAGCACGACAGCGTCGTGAACCCGAACGCGCGGGCGGCCTCGATGGCCTGGGCGACGACCCGGTCCTTGAAGGAGTGGGTCGGGTTGCCGGAGTCGTCCTTCACGAAGAGCTTGCCGGAGTCGACGCCGAGTTCACGGGCGAGGTTGTCGGCCTTGACGAGCTGGGTCCAGCCGGGGTTGATGTTGGGCTTGTCCGCCACGTCCGCCGGGACGGGCAGCAGCGGCGCGTAACGCCAGATGTTCGCGGGTCCCGCCTCGATGCGCTTGCGGAGCTCCTCCGTTTCGTAGGCGGAGAAGTCGTACGCGATCTCAAGGGGGCCGAAACACTCCTCGCAGGCGAAGAGGGGCCCGAGGGGGACGCGGTGCCCGCACTCCCGGCAGCTCAGCGCCGCGGCGGGACCAAGGTCGACGGTCTTCGTGGAGTCGGTTGCAACAGTCTGCGCAGCCATGTGAGGGGAGGCCCTTTCTCCTCATCTTCCTCACGACGCACCTCGCCGTGAGACGGATTTGGCACCTTCCCGAGCCGGGAGCCTCACCACATCTACGTGGTCAGACCGGCTGGAGGGTTGCCGGGGCTTCATCGGGCCGTGTCCCTCTGCCCCTCTGGATGAGCGGTATGAAGTTGTTGATCTCATTGAACGCTGAACGACCCCGGACATGCGATGGTCATCCGCGTTGTTCAAGACTGTAACCGAAGGCCACCACAGTTGAGATAGTCGTCCGAACCGCGAGATGTACACGCGTTGTACCGCGAGATGTGAGGAGCCGCAGACTGTGCTGGAAGAAGCCGAGCGCTGGCTGACGACCCGCTCCTGGTCCCTGACCGACCGCCCGCTGCACCGGATACTCGCCGCCAAGCGCGCCACGGGCCAGTCGGTGTCCGTCGTGCTGCCCGCGCTGAACGAGGAGGAGACGGTCGGTGACATCGTCGCCGTCATCCGTCACGACCTCATGCAGCAGGTACCGCTGGTCGACGAGCTGATCGTCGTCGACTCCGGGTCGACCGACCGTACGGCCGCGGTCGCGGCGGCGGCCGGGGCCCGGGTCGTCCACCGCGACACGATCCTGCCCCGCCTCCCGGCCGTGCCCGGCAAGGGCGAGGTGCTGTGGCGCTCCCTGCTCGTCACGCGCGGGGACATCGTCTGCTTCATCGACGCCGATCTGCGGGAGTTCTCCTCGGACTTCGTCTCGGGCATCGTCGGCCCGCTGCTCACCGACCCGGGCGTGGCCCTCGTCAAGGGCATGTACGACCGTCCGCTCGCCGGCGCGGCGGGCCAGGGCGGCCGGGTCACCGAGCTGATGGCCCGCCCGCTGCTCAACATGCACTGGCCGCAGCTGGCCGGCTTCGTGCAGCCGCTGGGCGGCGAGTACGCGGCCCGCCGCAGCCTGCTGGAGCAGCTGCCGTTCCCGGTCGGGTACGGCGTGGAGCTGGGGATGCTGGTCGACGCGCTGCACCTGGTGGGGCTGAACGCCCTCGCCCAGGTCGACGTCGGTGTGCGCAAGCACCGCCACCAGGACGGACAGGCGCTCGGCCGGATGGCCGCGGCGATCTACCGCACCGCCCAGCTCCGGCTGGCCCGCGGCCATCTCGTCCGCCCCGCCCTCACCCAGTTCGAACGCGGCTCGGACGGCTTCGAGCCGCGCACCTACTCGGTGGACACGGAGGAACGGCCGCCGATGGCGGAGATCGCGGAGTACGCGTCGCGCAAGGTCGCGTAACACGGTGAACGGGCCGTATACGGGCCCTCCACACACCGCGACCGTACGTTTGAGCGTTTCCGGACCGGGCTAGGTTGAGGGCTATGGCTACCACCGGTGGAGCTGCTCAGGTGCTGGTCGCGTCGAACCGCGGCCCGGTCTCGTACGAGGTGCGGGAGGACGGCTCGCTGCGCGCGAAACGCGGCGGCGGCGGGCTGGTCTCCGGCCTGTCGGCGATCGGACCGGACGCGGGCGCCCTCTGGGTCTGCTCGGCGCTGTCCGACGGCGACCGGGAGGCGGTCCGGCGCGGGGTCGGCGAGGAGGGCGTGCGCATGCTGCCCATCCCGGCGGACATCCACGCCGACGCCTACAACGGCATCGCGAACTCCGTGCTCTGGTTCATCCACCACCTCCTCTACCAGACCCCGCTGGAGCCCGTCTTCGACGCGGAGTTCCGGCGCCAGTGGGCGTCGTACGAGACGTACAACCGCGCGTTCGCGGAGGGTCTCGCGGAGGAGGCGGCGCAGGGCGCGGCGGTCCTCGTCCAGGACTACCACCTGTGCCTGGTGCCGGGGATGCTCCGCGAGCTCCGCCCCGACCTGCGCATCGGCCACTTCTCCCACACACCGTGGGCGCCGGTGGACTACTTCGCGCTGCTCCCCCAGGACATCCGCGAGCGGCTCCTGCACGGCATGCTGGGCGCGGACCGTCTGGGCTTCCTCACCCGGCGCTGGGCGGACGCGTTCACCGCGTGCTGCGCCGAGTTCGCCGACAGTGCGGGCAAGACGCAGGTCGGCGTGCACGGACTCGGTGCCGACGCCGACTTCCTGCGCGAGCGCTCGCACCGGCCGGACGTCGAGGAGCGGATGGCCGCCCTCCGCGAGGAGATCGGCGGCGAGGGCGACCGGAAGACGATCGTCCGGGTCGACCGTACCGAGCTGTCCAAGAACATCGTGCGGGGCCTGCTGGCCTACGGGCAGCTGCTGGTGGACCACCCCGAGTGGCGCGAGCGCGTCGTCCACGTGGCCTTCGCCTACCCCTCCCGCCAGGACCTGGCCGTCTACCGCGACTACATGGCGGAGGTACGGCGGGTGGCGACCGAGATCAACGAGACGTACGGCACCCCCGGCTGGACCCCGGTCGTCCTGCACCTGGAGGACGACTTCGCCCGCTCCCTCGCCGCCTACCGCCTCGCGGACGTCGCCCTGGTCAACCCGGTCCGGGACGGCATGAACCTGGTCGCCAAGGAGGTCCCGGTCGTCTCCGACGAGGGCTGCGCGCTGGTGCTGTCCCGGGAGGCCGGCGCGTACTGGGAACTCCGCGAGGACGCGCTCGTCGTCAACCCGTACGACATCCTGGAGACCGCCCGCGCCCTGCACGAGGGCCTCACCATGAAGCCGGAGGAGCGCGCCGAGCGCACCGAGAAGCTGGCGGCGGCTGCGACGGCACTCCCTCCGGCCCGCTGGTTCCTGGAGCAGCTGGAGGCCCTCCAGGATCTTCCGGGCCCTCAGGCGAGCTGAGCGGCCAGCTCCCGCAGCAGTCCCACGACGCCGGCGGGGCCGTCCACGACGAGGTCGGCGCGGGCGGACACCTCGGTGACCTCGTTGCTGCCGCTGCACACGAGCAGGCCGGGGACGCCGTCCTCGCGGAGCTTCTCGACGGCGGCGAAGGCCGGGAGGTCGCCGAGGTCGTCGCCGGCGTAGAGGACGCTCCGGGCGCCGGTCTCGCGGACGTGGTCCAGCAGCGCCACTCCCTTGTCCATGCCCGGCGGGCGCAGCTCCAGGACCAGCCGGCCCGGTTCGACGATCAGGCCGTGACGGGTGGCGAGGTCGGTGAGGGGGCCGCGGAGGGCGTCGAAGGCGGCCTGGGGTGCGGTGGCGCGGCGGGTGTGGACGGCGACGGCCCGGCCGCCCTTCTCCTCGACCCACACACCGGGGTCCTGCCCGTCGAGGAGGGCGGACAGCTCGGTGCGGACGGCCGCGATGCCGGGGTGCGGGGGTGGGGCGGTGACGGCGCCTGTGCGGGCGTCCCAGCGTTCGGCGCCGTAGTGGCCGAGGACGGTGAGGTGGTCGAGGCCCTTCGCCCCGGCTCCGGCGAAGCCGGCGTTGCGTACGGCGACCTCGGCGGGGCGCCCGGTGATCACCGCGACGGCGGCGACCTTCGGGGCGAGGGCGGTGAGCGCGGGGAGGGCGTCGGGGTGGGCCCTGGCGTCCTCGGGGTTCTCGACGATGGGTGCGAGGGTGCCGTCGAAGTCGAGGGCGATCAGGGTGTGGGAGGGATCGGCGAGGATCGCGTCGAGTGCCTCACGGCCGGCGGGGGTGGTGGGGGTGCCCATGTCTCGACCCTAGCGATCGGGCACCCCTCAACGCTCCCCCCGACGGGACTCCCGCACCCTTCTCAGCCTGTTCACCGTCACCGGGTCGTGGGCCAGGGCCCTCGGGTCGTCGAGGAGGGCGTTGAGGAGTTGGTAGTAGTGGAACGGGGAGAGGTCCAGTTCCTCGCGGATCGCTCGTTCCTTGGCGCCGGGGCCGGAGAAGCCCCGGCGCTCCAGGGCGAGGACCGCCTGCTCCCTCGCCCCCAGCTGTTCCTGCATGGACCGCACGGTACCTCCGGCCACTGACACCCGCTCAGTCCCCGGCGGCGATGTCCGCCTTCCCGGCCGCCGTCTGGAGGTCGCCCAGCACGGTGGCGGGGTCGCCGCCCGGGGCGACGGCCTGGCCGATCTGCTTCTTGATCAGTGCGCTGACCTGCGCCCAGGAGGTCCGTCCGACGGGGTACGTCTCGGAGAGCGGGAGTTCCTCCAGGAACGGCTTGAGGTCGGCGTCCTCCTTGGTCGTGCTCATGACCTGGGAGGCGGAGGCGGTGGCCGGCAGCAGGTCGTACTCCCGGGAGAAGTCGAGCACGTTCTCGTCGCTGTAGACGAAGTCGAGGAAGTCGCCGATCTGCTTGGCGTGGCCGTTCTTCCGGAAGGCCATCATCCAGTCGGCGACGCCCATGGCGATCTTGCCGGGCTCGCTGCGCCCGGGCATCGGGACCATGCCGAACTTCACGCCCTTCTGCTGGGCCGCCTTCATGAGGGACGGGTGGCCGTTCAGCATGCCGACCTCACCGGCGGTGAACGCGGCGAACGCGGCGGCCCGGTTGAGTTTGCCCGGCGCGACCGGCCCGGTCAGGCCCTTGTCGACCAGCTTGTCCTTGAGCCAGCCGAACGTGTCGATGTTCTCGGGGGAGTCGATGCTGTAGCTGCTGAGGGTCTGCGGTGTGTAGCCGCCCCCGCCGCTGAGCAGCCACTGCATGGCCTCGGCCTGGGCCTCCTCGGGCCCGAGGGGGAGGGCGTAGGGGTACTTCACGCCCTTGTCCTTGAGCACCCGCGCGTCCTGGGCGAGTTCGGCCCAGGTGGTCGGCGGGGTGAGGCCGGCCTCGGCGAACAGGGTCTTGTTGTAGAACAGCAGCCGCGTGGAGGAGGCGAACGGCATGCCGTACTGGATGCTCCGCACCTTGCCCGCCTCGGCGAGCTGCCGTACGAAGTCGGCCTGGACGGTGACGGAGAGCAGTTCGTCGGCCTTGTACAGCTGGTCGGCCGCCGCGTAGTCGGAGTAGGCGCCGATCTGTGCCATGTCGGGCGGACTGCCCGCGTCGACCATCGCCTTCACCTTGGCGTCGACGTCGTTCCACGAGTAGACGGAGACGTCGACGGTGACGTCCGGGTGGTCCTTCTCGTACGCGTCGACCAGCTCGCCCCAGTACTTCTTGCTGCTGTTGGCGTCGCTGTCGCCGTAGTCGGCGGCGACGAGTCTGAGGGTGACGTGCCCGGACCCCTCGGTCAGTCCGGTCAGTCCGCATCCGGACAGGAGCGCGGCCATACCCAGCGCGGAACCTGTCCGAATGATGGACAAATGATTGCTCATGCCAATGGGTCCGTATTCGGAGTAGGTCAGTAAGGTCCACACCACATAAGAGGACTAGACCTCTTATGTGTCTCTTGGGGCGGCACGGTACCCCCAAGACACGTAAGTGGACTAGACCTCTCGCGGTTCCGGGGGTCACACTGTTCCCGTGAGACATGTCATCGCCCTCGACGTGGGCGGCACCGGGATGAAGGCCGCACTGGTCGGGGCCGACGGCACCCTGCTGCACCAGGACCGCCGCCCCACCGGCCGCGAGCGCGGCCCGGACGCCGTGGTCGCCGGCATCCTCGACTTCGCCGCCGAGCTGCGCGCGTACGGCGTCCAGTACCTCGGCGGACCGGCTGCCGCGGCCGGGGTCGCCGTACCGGGCATCGTCGACGACGCGGCCGGCGTCGCCGTCTACGCGGCCAACCTGGGCTGGCGGGACGTACCGCTGCGCGACCTGCTGACCGCCGCCCTCGGCGTCCCGGTGGCCCTCGGCCACGACGTGCGCACCGGCGGCCTCGCCGAGGGGCGCGTCGGCGCGGGCCGGGGCGCGGACCGGTTCCTGTTCGTCGCGCTGGGCACCGGCATCGCGGGCGCGATCGGCGTGGACGGCCGGGTGGAGGCGGGCGCGCACGGCTCCGCGGGCGAGATCGGCCATGTCGTCGTACGGCCCGGCGGGGCCCTGTGTCCCTGCGGGCAGCGCGGCTGTCTGGAGCGGTTCGCGTCGGCGGCGGCGGTGAGCGCGGCGTGGGCGGCGGCCTGCGGTGATCCGGAGGCGGACGCGGCGGACTGCGCGAAGGCCGTCACGTCCGGGGACCCGAACGCCGTCCGGGTCTGGCAGGAGGCCGTGGACGCCCTGGCCGACGGCCTGGTCACCGCGCTCACCCTGCTGGACCCGCGCGTCCTCGTCATCGGCGGCGGCCTCGCGGAGGCGGGGGAAACCCTGTTCGCACCGCTCCGGGACGCCGTCCGCAGCCGCATCACCTTCCAGAAGCTCCCGGCCATCGTCCCGGCAACCCTGGGCGACACAGCAGGCTGCCGCGGCGCCGGCCTCCTGGCCTGGGATCTCCTCAACCACACCGACAGCATGGAGGTAACACCCTGATGGCCACCCCCCCAGGGGCGCGGGGAACTGCGCAAAAGACCACGACGCACCCGCAGGTACTCACCGGCGCAAAACTCGTACTGCCGACCGGCACGGTGACCGACGGCCGCCTCACGATCGACGGCACCAAAATCGCGGCCGAAGCCCCGCAGGGAACCGCCGAGGTGGTCAACCTCAACGGCTGGCTGCTCCCCGGCTTCGTCGACATCCACAACCACGGCGGCGGCGGAGCCTCCTTCTCCGGCACCGCGGACGACATCGAAACAGCCATCCGCACGCACCGCGCCCACGGCACCACCACCCTCGTCGCCTCCACCGTCACCGACGACATGGACATCCTGGTCCGCCAGGCGGGCCTGCTGAGCGAGTTCGCCGAGCAGGGCGACCTCGCCGGGATCCACTTCGAGGGCCCGTTCATCTCGCCGTGCCGCAAGGGCGCGCACTCCGAGGCGCTGCTGCGCGACCCGGACCCGGCGGAGGTCCGCAAGCTGGTGGACGCGGCGCGCGGCTGGGCGAAGATGGTCACGCTCGCGACCGAACTCCCGGGCGGCCTGGACTCCGTACGGCTGCTCGTCGAGCTCGGTGTGATCGCGGCCGTCGGGCACACGGACGCGACGTACGAGCAGACGGCTCAGGCCGTCGACGCGGGCGCCACGGTCGCCACCCACCTCTTCAACGCGATGCCCGTGCTCGGCCACCGCTCCCCCGGCCCGATCGCCGCGCTCCTGGAGGACGAGCGGGTGACGGTCGAGCTCATCAACGACGGCACCCATCTGCACCCCGCCGCCCTGGAGCTGGCGTTCCGTCACGCGGGCGCGGACCGGGTCGCGTTCATCACGGACGCCATGGGCGCGGCCGGGGTCGGAGACGGCCGCTATCTGGTCGGCCCGCTGGAGGTCGAGGTCAGCGAGGGCGTGGCGCGGCTGGTGGAGGGCGGTTCGATCGCGGGCTCGACGCTGACCCTGGACCGCGCGTTCAAGCGGGCGGTGACGATCGACCGGCTGCCGGTGGCGGACACGGTCGCGGCGCTCTCCGCCAACCCGGCCCGCCTGCTGGGCCTTTACGACACCGTCGGTTCCCTGGAGCCGGGCAAGGACGCCGACCTGGTCCTGCTCGACGAGAACTTCGACCTCAAGGGCGTGATGCGCAAGGGCACTTGGGTAGTGGATCCCCAACTGGGCTGATTAGTCTGGGCACAAGTCAGCCGGGGGAGGTCGACGAGGTGATCCTCACCGTCACACTGAACGCTGCGCTCGACCTGACGTACCACGTGCCGGCTCTCCGCCCGCATGCCACGCACCGGGTGACCGACGTGGCGCAGCGCCCCGGCGGCAAGGGCCTGAACGTCGCCCGCGTGCTGGCCGCCCTCGGCCACGAGGTGACGGCCACCGGCTTCGCGGGCGGCGCGACGGGCGCTGTGGTACGCCAACTGCTCGGCGCCGTACCGGGTGTCACCGACGGGCTGCTCCCCGTCTCCGGCCCGACCCGCCGCACGGTCGCCGTCGTCGACGCCCTCTCCGGAGACACCACCCAGCTCAACGAGCCCGGCCCGCTCATCACACCGGCCGAGTGGTCCGCCTTCCAGGAGGCGTACGAGGGGCTGGTCGCCGACGCCGACGCGGTGGCCCTGTGCGGCAGCCTGCCGCCCGGGGTGCCGGTGGGGGCGTACGCGGCACTGATCCGCTCGGCGCGGGCGGCGGCCGTACCCGTACTCCTGGACACGAGCGGCGAACCGCTGCGCCGGGCCGTGGCCGCCCGCCCGGACGTCATCAAGCCGAACGCCGCCGAACTGGCCGAACTCACCGGCTCCCACGAGCCGCTGAAGGCGACCCAGGACGCCCGCCGGCGCGGCGCCCAGGCCGTGGTGGCCTCCCTCGGCCCCCAGGGCCTGCTCGCGGCCACCCCGGAGGGCCGCTGGCACGCCACCCCACCGGCGCGCCTCCCCGGCAACCCCACAGGCGCCGGCGACGCGGTCTCCGCGGGCCTGCTCTCGGCCCTGGTCGAAGACCTCCCCTGGCCGGCCCGCCTCACCCGAGCGGTAGCCCTGTCGGCGGCGACGGTCCTGTCCCCGACAGCGGGCGACTTCGACCGGGCGGCCTACGAGGAACTCCTGGCGCGAGTGTCGGTGACGGCGGCGTGAGAGCTTTGCAACCCTCACCGGATATGCCCGCCTAGCAATTTGGCCGAGAAACGCCCTTTCCCCTCATGTCAGCCGGATGATCAGATGATCACTGTTCGCTACATCGACCAATAGCGAAAGATATAGGGGGAACCTGATATGAGCGCACTCAAGAAGAGCCTGACGACGGTGGCTCTGACCGGCGCGTTGCTGGGCGGCGCGTTCGCCACACCAGCTGCGGCGGCTGATCCCAATACCTGCCCGACAGGGAAGGTCTGCGGATGGTCGGGGACGAACAGGACTGGAACCAGGACCGTCCTCTCCGTAACGCCGGGTTGCTATCCCTTCACCACTGCCCGGTCCGTCTCGAACCAGACGTCCTATGACATTGAGTTCTGGCACATCACCCCGGGCACCGGCTGCGGCGTCGGCACCCGGCTAGTCACTCTGCATCCGCGCACCTACTCGGACAACCCCGGTTCCACCGTCACGGGGATCGCAGTCTACGGGAGGTAAAACCGCGGCCTTTACGGGCCGTTGACGGTCCGCCGGATCTACCGGCGGACCGTTTGACTGTCAGGTCCTTATTCCAGCCATAGCTGGTCGAAGAGTGCGTCGCACTGGTTGCCCTGATTACAGGCAATCTCGATGACGTTGGTCCCCTTGTTCAGGGTGACCGGAGCCCATGTGCTCTGCCAGCCCTTTTCATAGTTCCCCTTCGGGGAGCCGATGAAGTTCTTCAAGCCGAGTGGCTGGCTGTTTGCTTGGCCGTTCACCGACAGCGTGGCATTGGCATCGGCACCGGGAATGCTGTAACGCGCGTACAGCCGGAAGTCTCCTGCCTCTTGGATGCCGCTGACCGTCCAAGTCACCTTGGCTCCGACGTGGTTGAAGCCGTTCACGTAAACCCCACCGTCAGCTTTCGCGCCCTTCACCTCCGAGGTCAAAGAGGTGCCGCCGTCGAGGCGGAGTGCCTTCGCGTCGGTTTTGGGGAGTTCACCCGAAGCCGATACCGAACTGGTGCTCGAGGAGCTCGGGGAGGCGCTCTGGGACTGGGGCGCGGAGGCGGAGGGGTCGCCGCTCGCCTTGTTGTCGTCGGAGCCGCCCTGGGACATCGCGATGGCGATGCCGATCACGACCGCCGCGACCACCGCGACCGCGCCGATGAGGAGCCCCTTGGTATTGGGGCCCCGGCCGCCGCCGCGCCCGCCGGGCGCCGAGTGCTGACGCGAGGGGGTCTCGGGGGCCGCGTAGTTCGCGTTCGGCTGGCCGAAGGCGCCGTGCTGCTGCGGCACCTGGCCGTAGGGGGCCGTGGGAGCCTGCTGGGCGGCCTGCTGGCCGCCGTAGGTGCGCTCACCGACGGCACGCACTCTGCTGACCGAGTTCGGGTAGCCGTAGCCACCGCCGGAGGGCGGCTGAGCGCCGTTGGCCTGGCCGTCGGCGTAGAGGTAGCCGAACGGGTCGTCGTCCTCGGGCGTACTCGCGCCGTTGTTGCCGGGCGTCATCGGCGTCGTACTCCTCAACAGGTGCGGGGCTGATGCAATACAGGGGTAATGCAAGTGTTCAGGGTGGCGAGCCTACCCGCTCCCGGTGCCCCAAACGGGTGACTCGGATCGCATCAGGCGGCTGAGCAGGCCCTCATCCCGCACGTCTGTGCTGTTTGGGACGAGATCGTTTCTCGACGTACATCCGTTCGTCGGCGGACTTCAGCACCTCGTCGGCCGTCATCCCGCAGTGTGCCCACCCGATGCCGAAGCTGGCGCCCACCCGGACCGCCCGCCCCTCGGCGCGGATCGGCTGGATGATCTCGTTGCGCAGACGTACGGCGAGGTCGGCGGCGTCGGCGCGGCCGAGCCCGTCGGCGAGGATCACGAACTCGTCGCCGCCGAGCCGGGCGACCGTGTCTCCGTCGCGGACGGCCCGCGAGAGGCGCCGGGCGACCTCGATGAGGACCGCGTCGCCCGCGTTGTGCCCGAAACGGTCGTTGATCGACTTGAATCCGTCGAGGTCGCAGAAGAGGACCGCGAGCCCCTTGGCGCCGTCGTCGCGGGGGGTGTCCTCGGGGGCGGCGGTGTGGACGTGGTGGTCGTACCCCTCGTACGACTCGACGCCCCCCGGCCGGTAGTCGAAGCCGTGGCCGTTGGCGTCGAACGCGGGATGTCCGTAGGCCTGGTCCATGGCGTCGACGGCGACGGCGGCGGGGTGGGTCGACTGAGGGCGCTGGCATATTCGCGCGGACAGCCGCGAGCGCAGCTCGGCGGAGTTCGGCAGGCCGGTGAGGGAGTCGTGCGAGGCGCGGTGGGCGAGCTGGAGCTCGCGGCGCTTGCGCTCCTCGATGTCCTCGACGTGCGTGAGGAGGAAGCGGGGCCCGTCGGCGGCGTCGGCGACGACGGAGTTGCGGAGGCTGACCCAGACGTATGTGCCGTCCCGCCGCCCGAGCCGCAGCTCGGCCCGGCCGCCCTCCGCCGAGGTCCGCAGCAGGGTGCCTATGTCCTCGGGATGGACGAGGTCGGAGAAGGCGTAGCGGCGCATCGCGGAGGCGGGCCGGCCGAGCAGGCGGCACAGCGCGTCGTTGGTCCGGAGGATGCGTCCGTGCTGGTCGCCGCCCATCTCGGCGATGGCCATGCCGGAGGGGGCGTACTCGAAGGCCTGCCGGAAGGACTCCTCGCTGGCACGCAGTGCCTGCTGCTCACGCTCCAGCCTGACCAGTGCCCGCTGCATATTCGCACGTAGACGCGCGTTGCTCAGCGCGATGGCGGCCTGGAAGGCGTACATCTGGAGCGCCTCGCGCCCCCACGCGCCGGGCCGCCGGCCGTTGCGCGGCCGGTCCACGGACAGGACGCCGATCAGTTCGCCGCAGGAGCCGCCGCCGGGCACCGGGGGCATGAACATGGGCGCGAAGAGGCGGTCCGACGGATGCCACTCGTCCTCGAAGCGGGGCGCGGGCCCGTCGGTGTACCACTGCGGGACGTCGTCGTCGTCGAGGATCCAGCCCTCGGTGTGGGGTATGAAGACCAGGTCACCCCAGGTCTCCCCCATGTTCAGGCGCCGTTCCCAGGACTCTCTCGAGCCCACCCGGCCGGTGATCAGAGCCTCGGCGGCGGGGTTCCCGGCGAGCGCGGCGACCACGAGATCACCGTCGGGGCGCACGAGGTTGACGCACGCCAGTTCATAGCCCAGTGCGGTGACCACGCCGTCGGCGACGGTCTGCAGCGTGTCGGCCAGGCTGCGGGCCGTGTTCATCTCGGCCATTACCTGGTGCAGCTGTCGCAGGGACCCAAGTTGGACGTACGGCTCCGACTCGGTCTCCATGCTTCGCCCTCCCCCCGAGACTTCGCAGCGAATCAAGGGTTGTCTTCGGCGTAACGTGTTTCTGTCGTTTCTGTCTGCCACTGATCTGTCTGCCACTGAATCACAGCGCGCTGCCCACTCGGTACACAGGGTCAACAATTCATGCCCCTTGTGACTCAAGTCACAGATGAACGTGAACATTTGAGTGGGGTTTCTGCGTTTTCCCTGTGTGTTTCCTGAACGGGTCGGGCAGATAGGAAATCCACCGGAGTCGTTCTGCGGTCGTTCCGGAGACCTACGCCCCTACGCGGACCCTTACTCGGACCGGAGTCCGATGCGGGGCGCGCGAGGTGGACACTACCGTTCCCGGCGTGGCTTCCGACGTACTGAAGACGATCCCCGACCCCAGGCATGCTGTGGGGGTGAGCAACGACGAGTTCCGCGCGGTCATGTCCCGGCTGGCCGGCGGCGTGGTCCTGGTGACCGCGCAGGAGGCGTCGCTCGACCCGGACGACCCCGCGGCGCCACCCGGCGAGTACGCCGGAATGACGGCGACGGCGTTCCTCTCGGTCTCCCTGGACCCGCCCCTGGTCCTGGTCAGCCTGCGCACGGGCTCCCGCATGGACGACCTGCTGGACGAACAGCCCCTGTGGGCCGTCTCCGTGCTCACCGAGAGCCAGCGGCACATCGCGGGCCGCTTCGCGATGAAGGGCCGCCTCAGCGACCGCCTGCTCTTCGAGGACATCCCGTACGTCCCCGGCGAGGCGACCGGGGCGCCTCTGGTGGGCGGCGCGCTGGGCACCCTGGAATGCCGAACGGAACAGCGGGTTCCGGCGGGCGACCACACGCTGGTGCTCGGCCGCGTACTGACCGCTCGGATGCCGAGCGCGGAAGGCGGACCGCTCGTCTATTTCCGGGGCGGGTACCGGCAGTTGGGCTGAGCCGGAAATTGGGTGGACCGGTCCGATTGGCCGTCCTACGTTGCGCGGATGCAGCTGGAAGAAATCACCTCCGCGAACCTGGACGCCGCTCTCGCCGTCAAAGTCCGCCCCGAGCAGGAATTCGCAGTCGCACCTGTGGTGAAGTCGTTGGCGGAGGCGTATGTCCACCCCGGCGTCGCCTGGCCCCGCCTGATCGTGAATGAAGACCGCGCGGTCGGTTTTCTTATGGCCTTTTTCGACATCGACTGGAAGGGCGACGGAAGCGTGTTCCGGTCCGGCCTGTGGCGGCTGAACATAGCCGCCGGCGAGCAGGGCCGCGGCTACGGCCGTTTCGCGGTGCGATCGGTCGCAGCCGAGATCCACCGCCGCGGCGGCACGGAGTGCTACGTCACCTGGGAGGAGGGCGAGCAGGGCCCGGCAGGCTTCTACCTGGGCCTGGGCTTCCATAGGAACGGGGAGACGAGCGGGGGGGGGCAGACGGTGGGGGTGTTGGGGGTGGGGTGAGGGGCGCCCGTGGCCGGGGAAGCCGGGAGGCAGGTCGCGCACGGCTCGGTCGGACGGACGGGGCGGGTCGGGTCGGGTCGGGGCGCACGGCTCGGTCGGGCAGACGGGCGGCCGGGTGGTCGGGGCGGGCAGCTCAGGCGGCCTGTCGGCCGAGTCGTGCGGGCCGGAACGCCGACGCTCGCGGAAGTGCGGCACGCGCGCGTGGTGAGCGGCCCGACCTGAACCGGCCGACCTGGACTGGACGGGCCAACGGGCTGGCGGGCTGGCGGGCTGGCGGTCAGCGCACGAGCCGGTCGGATCGGTCGGCACGGTCCGGTCGGTCCCGTCGGTCGGCACGGTCCGCACGGTCGGATCGGTCGGCGCGGTCGGACCGGTCGGATCGGTCGGCGCGGTCGGACCGGTCGGCGCGGTCCCGGCATTCCTCCAGGAAGTCCAGCAGGCGCAGGTGGTGGCGGCGGGCGGTGTGGCCGAGGCTGATGTTGTGCCCGGCACCCGGCTCGTGGTCGACGCGGACCGGTGCGGTGAGACAGCCGGTGAGTTCGCGCACGGCCGGGGCGTCCCAGGCCCACAGGCGCTCGTACTCGGCGAAGGTGAACCGCACCGGGACCCGGATCCGGCGGGCCACGTCGGCGTACCGCACGGGCCAGCCGGGGATCTCCGCGGCCTCCCGGCGCGGCACGGCCGACACGAAGCCGCGCGCCAGCCGGAAGGTGTCCGGCGGATACAGCGTGAGGGGCCCCCAGTGCAGCCGGGGGTCGGGGCGGCGCCCCAGCGAGGCGAGCCGCTCGGGCGAGACGGCCCACCGGGCGCCGACGCCGGAGACGTCCACCCCGAGCAGCCCCTCCTCCGCCCGCGCGGACGCCGCGGTGGTCAGCGCGACCTTGCCGCCCATCGAGTGCCCGACGAGCAGAAACCCCTCCCCCGTGCCGTGCCCGGCGGCCACGTACGCCCGCAGCGCGGCCCGCACGAACACCGCCTGCTCGGCGAGGCACAGCCCGTGCGGCAGCCGACGCGCGGACCCGCCGTACCCGGGCCGGTCCAGGGCGAGCGCGGCGTACCCGGCGTCGGCGGCGAGGGAGAGCAGCGAGGTCGAGGCGTCGGCCTGTCCGTGGAAGTACCCGGCGGCCATCCCGCTCCCGTGCAGCGCGACGATCACGGCCCGGGGCGGGACGCCGTCCGGGGGCAGTGCGAGAAGGCCGGTCATCGGAACGTCACCGACGAGGAGCTCGATGGACCGGACCGGGGAGGCGGGCGGTGAGGCGGGCGGGGCGGCGACGGCCGTACTCGCTTCCGGGACGAACTCTGACAACTCTGACATCGTTGTCGTCTCCCTCGGCTACTGGGCTCCTCGAAACGCGCTCCGCACAGCGTCTCGCGGATCGCGGAGGTGTGCACGTCAGGGAAGCCGGAGCCGGCACCGGGAGGCCTCAGGACCAGTCGCGGCCGTTCCTCCCCCGCTTGGTCTCGGACCGCTGCTTCTTCTCCCGCAGCCGCCGTTCGTTGATCCCGCGCGGGATCCGGGTCGGCCGGCGCGGCTTGGGCGGCGGCGCGGTGGCCTCGGCGAGGAGCGCGGCGAGCCGTACGGCGGCGGTCTCGCGGTTGCGCCACTGGGACCGGTGCTCGGAGGCTCGTACGCTGATGACACCGCCGTCGACGAGCCGCCCCGCGAGCCGTTCCAGCGCCCGCGCCTTCCACACCTCGGGCAACGCCTCGGTGTGCGCGAGGTCGAAGCGCAGTTCCACCTGGGAGTCGCTGGTGTTGACGTGCTGCCCGCCTGGCCCCGAGGACCGCGAGAAACGCCAGATGAGCTCCGCCTCGGGCAGGGCGACGGAACCGCGGATGACATGGGGACCGGACATGCCGTACATGTTCCCGCGTCTGTCCGGTCCACGTCACCCCAATATCGCCGACCGTCGTGACGCGCCTGGTCGCACTTGGTAAAGAAAGTAAAGACACGGGACGCGGCGGGGAACCTTGGACACCCTTGCCTGCGTTCATAGGGATAGCTGTAGCTTCGTGCCCGCAGGAAGCTACGTACGACTCCGCACGAACCGAGGGAAGGACTCCCAACCATGGCTGTAAGCCTGTCCAAGGGTGGCAACGTCTCGCTCACCAAGGAGGCCCCGGGCCTGACCGCCGTCACCGTGGGCCTCGGCTGGGACGTCCGCACGACCACCGGCACGGACTTCGACCTCGACGCCTCCGCGATCGCGGTCAACCCCCAGGGCAAGGTCTACTCCGACGGCCACTTCGTCTTCTTCAACAACAAGCAGACCCCGGACCAGACCATCGTCCACACCGGCGACAACCGCACCGGCGAGGGCGCCGGCGACGACGAGGCGATCAACGTCAACCTGGCGGGCCTCCCCGCCGACGTCGACAAGATCGTCTTCCCGGTCTCGATCTACGACGCGGAGAACCGCTCGCAGAACTTCGGCCAGGTCCGCAACGCCTACATCCGCATCGTCAACCAGGCCGGCGGCGCCGAGATCGCCCGCTACGACCTCTCCGAGGACGCGGCGACCGAGACCGCCATGGTCTTCGGCGAGCTCTACCGCAACGGCGCGGAGTGGAAGTTCCGCGCCGTGGGCCAGGGCTACGCCTCGGGCCTGGTCGGCATCGCCCAGGACTTCGGCGTCAACGTCTGACGGACGACGCCGGGCACGAGGTGATCACCGGAGCCCCCGACCGCGCTACTGCCCGGTCGGGGGCTCCTCGCGCGTAAGAGGGCGCGCGGATAGGCGTGATGGTGGCACCCAGCCCGCCAACATGCCTGCGGCTACGAACGGCCCGTCCAGCACTCCGAAACCCTGATCGCTGGGCCTCCAAGGATTAGACCACAACCCTTTCTTCAGTGACCATTACCGCCACTGAATTCATATCGATGAACCTACTCTCGTCCGGGTTCACCAACTCCTTGTAATTCTTAGACGCGAAGAAGGCGTCGTGATCCGCCCAGCTTTCAAACCAGATTTCAGTGAGGCCGTCGTAGGCGGGGCTCGGATACCCTTCGGCGGGTACCGGGTGAGAGACGGTGTACTTCTTCACGTACTGCCGCGCTTCTGGAATGGAGGTGAACAACGGGGCGTGGCGATTTCGGTGATGCTCAACGAATTCCTCGAAGGTCATTCCATCGATACGGTTGATCATGAAAGCGAACTTGATCACGGACTTCTCCTTTTCGTGCTCGCGAACGCGAGAGGTCGGCAACCAGATGCCCTGGCGGCGGATCGCGAGCCATGGGGTTAACCTAAACGCTCACATCGATGTCAAGGGCAAGTCGCCGTGACCCAATGCACACGAGGGGTTGAGATGCGGATCGGTGAACTGTCCGCCCGGACAGGAGCAAGCCGTCGATCACTGCGCTACTACGAGCAGCAGGGCCTGCTGGTCAGCACAAGGTCCCCCAGCGGCCAGCGGTGCTACGACGATGATCACGTCCAGCGGGTGGCGCTGGTTCAGAGCTTCCTGGCCGCCGGAATGTCCAGCAGAACCATCGCTCAGATGGTCCCCTGCATGACGGAGCCCAACATGGACAGAGCCCGGGAAGCTTTGACCGCAATGAATCAGGAGCGAAATCGCCTTTCGTCCACAATAGACAGCCTGGCCGCCGCCAGAGCAGCACTTGATCACCTGATTGACGTAAATCGGAACTTTCTGGCGAACGTGGCGGATGACTAGGCCTCGGGCTGCCTGAATCAACATTCTTCCATGTCCATCAGTGAGCCTCGGCCCGATGCGCACGCAATTCGACGTTGCGGTCGGTCGCGGCGCTGTAGTCGCCGTGGGACCGGGCGTTCCGTCTGGCGACCACGAGGGACAAACAGACAGCACACCCCGGCTCGGCAACCGGCTCGGCCGGTAGCTCCCTCAGGCGATACCCCTGCGGCTTCGGTGTCGGCATGGCTGGCCTCCCCGGCTGGTCCGATCGATATAACGACCGTAGGGAGACAGCGCCCTACGGATCCACGATGTTGCACGGGATTGCACAGCAATCACCCGAGAGAGTTCATCGCACCCGTGATCAGCGTGCGGGCGTCCGCCCCGTACACGGCCGACTCGGCCAGTTCGGCGAATGTGTCGGCGTACTCGGCCACCTCGCTGGGCTGAGTGAGCGTGAGGTAGCCGGAGACCAGCTCGACGTTGACCTGTGCCGAGTCGAAGATCCAGAACCCTTCTACCGGCATCCGGGAACGATCCGTGCGCATGGGAACCACACCCAGGCTGACACTCGGCAGCGTGCCGACCGTGAGCAGGTGGCCGAGCTGCCCGATCTGTACGTCGGGTCCGCCGGTCCCGTTCCGCAGGACCGATTCCTCTACCAGGAACGCGAAGCGCCGGTCGCCTTCGTACAGCACACGCTGGCGCTCCATACGGGCGGCCACGGCTTCCGCCACGTCGTCGACCTCGACCCGGCGGCGCTGGACGGCGCGCAGAACGGCCTCGGTGTAGCCGTACGTCTGGATCAAGCCCGGGACCAGCCACGACGAGTACGAACGGAAGCGACGTGTGCGTTCGAACAGTGGAGCCCGCGCCTCCTGCGCCTGTCTCAGCCCCGTTCGTTCCATGCGTCGCCAAGCGATCCACATGCCTTCGACGCTCCGCAGCGAGGCGACCAGGTCGGAAGCCTGGTCCTGCGCGCCGCACGCGCGGCACCACGCCTGAATGTCATCCGCCGACGGGGGTGTGCGGGCGTTCATGATCCGGGACGACTTGGAGGGGTGCCAGCCGCAGCGCGCGGCAAGGTCTCGTCCGGACAGGCCGGCGTCCCGGCACAGCTCCGCGAGACGGTCCGCGAGAGCCTGCCGGGCCTGCTGGGCATTCGAAGAAGAAGAGGCAGTCATGGGTAGATCGAGTCAGCGGGGCCGGTACTCCTCATGAGGGACGGCGCGTTGCCAGGCAGCCTCGAAGGTGTCGACGCAGAGTTTCACCGTCCCCGGGTCATCCGCGTGCTCCCGTCCCTCCTCATCGAGTTGGCCATCACCGGTGAAGTGATGGAAGAGCGCCTGGACGCCGTCGAACACCCAGAAGTCGGTACCAGGCAGTGCCAGGTCAGTTGTCTTCCGCCTCGGCAGCCAGCGAACCTCCTCGCCGGCCGCGAGGTTGGTGAACGTGCAGTCGTACTCGTACCTGACGTAGTCGCTGATCGGTTCGGACACGACACGCAGCCGCCGGACGACGACACCGCGTCCCGAACCACGTCATGCCAGCCGCCCCACCACGCCGGCCGGTCAGCGGGATCGAGTCGCTTGCCCTGCTGCCATGCGATGAATTCCGGGTCGTCCAGCATGTAGCTGTCGCGAAGTTCGAGGTGGATCGCTGAGCGTTGCGCCTGCGCCAGGGCGTTACGCGCTGGTGTTGCACGTGCGGTCTCTCCGGAGTCGTTGTCAGGTCGAGGGATGTACTGAAGCATGACGGCCGGCAGCCTGATGATCGTCTCGTGGTCCGGGACTTCTGTGGAGTGACCGGGAATCGAACCGATCTGCTGGCACTCCTTCAGCTCCTCCTCGGTCGCTTTGTACGACTGGATGAGCCACTCGCCATAGCGGGAAGCTTGCTCGCATGACACAGCCCAAGCCAACGCACCTGGGGTGGAACGAACTCCACCAGGAGGGGACAGGCCCGGTACAGGACGCGTTCCTCGAACTGGTACGCCGCACCCGGGACTCCCGGCACTACTGCAGCAACATCATCTGGGGCAACCTGCAGACCGCCGACTACGCGAGAGCGGTCCTGCGGCACGTCGTCGACTTCCATGCCATTCCCGATGATGTCGAGGCAGGAGTCGCAAGGCGCACAGCCCGTGCCCAATTCATGGGACAGGAGAGCCGCACGTACCACACGCTTCTGGACGAACAGGCGTTGCGGACGAACTTGGGCGGGGCCGAAGTGATGCGGGAGCAACTTCGGCATGTGCTCGATGCTTTGAGCTTGCCAGGCGTCAGGCTCGGGGTGATTCCCGCACGCGCCGAACTCGCCGTCTATCCGGGGCACTCGTTCTCCATCTTCGACGGGAAACTGGTCGAGGTGGAGACCTACGCCTCCTGCCTCAGCGTCACGGAGGAGGACTCGGTCGCCGTGTACGAAAGGGCCTTCGGCCTGCTGGAGCGGTCGGCTTTCTACGGTCAGGAAGCCCGGGACTTGATCGAGGCCGAATTGAGGGTCCTTACCTGACGTATCAGGGCGAGGAGGCTCACCGGTGGCACCATGAGCACGGTGGCGGGGGAATCGCTTTCGCGCAGTAAGACGTGAGGTGCTGCGTGGGCGACCTCGACGCAGTCCTCGCCGTCGACGCCCGAGAAAGATGACTTCTGCCAGCGGTTCACAGGCGTGGGAGACATGGTCATAGCTCTCTTTCGATACCGTGAATCAGCTGAAGGGACTCCTCGATACCCAGCGCGGCCCGGTCGGCGACCTCGAACTGTGCGCGGTACTTCCTGAGTGCCGCGTCGGCATACAGACTGCGTCCGCCCAGAGCGCTGTCGAGTCTGACGGTGTCCAGTTCCTCCACGGGGCCGCCCGCGTAAAGCACGGGCTGAGTGGCTTCGATGAAGCCCTCGTACGCGAAGGGAATCACGCGTACGGTCACCGACGGCCGACCGGAGACCTCCCGCAGGTACGCGAGTTGGGCCTGAGTGACCTTGCGCCCGCCGAACCGCATACGCAGAGCCGCCTCGTGGATGAACGCCTCCAACGGGGGCGAGTCCTCCCGATCGAGGACTTGGCTTCGCTTCAGCCTGAACTCGACCCGTAGACCGTTCACCGCGGGCGGAAGCGGGGGGACACGGTCCCGATGAATGGCTCGCACATACTCTCCGGTCTGCAACAGGCCCGGAATCGTCACCGTCTGCAGCGACCTGAGGAAAGTCGCACGGTGCTCAAGCTCAGCCACATCGAGGAACCCCGGAGCGAGAACACTTCGGTACTCGTCCCACCATCCCTTGCCCCGCTCCTCGGCCATCGCGCAGAGTGCGTCGACCAGTTGGGTGTTCGAAGCCTCGTAGTGCACCGCGAACTGCCGTACCCGCGCCGCACTGACACCCCAGCGGCCGGCCTCGATGTGGCTGATCTGGGCCTGATTTCCACCCAGCAGAGCCCCCGCCTCTGTCGTGTTGAGGCCCGCCGCCTCACGCAACTTGCGCAGTTCCGCACCCAACCGCGCCTGCCGCGCGGTGGGATTGCTCCTGGGAGGCATCGATTCCCTTCCTGCCTGCGGACACAGTCTGCCGCGCGGCCCTTCGACGGGTCCACCCACACGAGTGAGAAACACGTCATCATTATGTGACGGCACATATCTGTGCCCTACTGTCTTTCTCGGGACCCGTTCCGACTGGTTCAACGAGGGAGCGCCTACATGGACCCCACCGCACTCGCCCCACACCCCCCGCAGATCTACCGCCTCCGCACCCCCAACTCCCCCACCAGCCCCAAGATCTGCCGAGATACCGTCGCCCTAATCCTCCGAGTCGCCGGTCATCACCCCGAACTCGTGGACGCGAAGCCGTCCTACGGCATGACCGGGTGCGGGTGTCGGTGTACGACGACGAGCCGACGCGGGCGGCGGCCACTACCGCAGGCGACCTCGCTGACGAGGACGGCCGGGGCCTGCTTCTCGTCGAGGCGGTCGCGCGGGAGTGGGGGATCGGGCCGGCGCAGCCAGCCGGCCGGGGTGGCAAGCACGTCTGGTTCGAACTTGGTCCGACGAGTCAGGTGTAGAGCGGCTCCTCGGTGAACAGTTCGCGCAGCCAGCGTGCCGCACCCTCGGCCGAGCCGTCCTGGCCGTCACGGCCGCCCGAGACGAACCGCCCCCACGCCGCCGCCCGGCCCAGTGCGCCGAGTCGGGTGGCCAGGGCGACCGCTCGGCGGAGTTCGGACGTCGTCAGGCCGAGGTCGGTCCAGGGTTCGAGGTAGGCGTCCCGCAGGCGCGGCAGAACGTCCGCTCCGAAGCGTCGCGCGGCGATGCGGCCGGTGACGAGCAGGCTGCTGAAGGGATGGGCTACGGACGCGTCCCCCCAGTCGAAGAACACGAAGCGTTTCGGTGAGGCTCGCATGAAGACCTGGCCGTCGTGCAGGTCGGAGTGGTCGAGTGAGGCCGGGATGCCGTAGGCCGCCAGTTCCGCGCACCAGTCAACCAACTTGGGGCGCAGCGACTGGAGTTCGGCGTCGGTGGTGAGCCGGTCGAAGAGGCCGGGAAGGTCGCGTGCGCTCGGCACAGCCAGCGCCTCCATCGCGTCGGCGTGCGGCACCAGCGTCCGCTGCATCGCCGCGTACTGGCGCAGCATCTCCTCCCAGTCACGGGCGTCCGCGGTGCCGTGGTCGAGGGCCTCGCGGAACAGCGGGCCGCCCTCGGGCAGCAGGGTCCAGCCCCGGTCGGGCCGGACGGCCAGGGGGCGCAGTACGTACTCCGGCACCCATCCCGCCAGCGCCTCGGCCAGCCCCGCCTCGAAGCGGCTGTCAGGCGGAGCGGACTTGAACCAGACGGAGCCCGACTCCAGCCCCTCCACCCGGAGCCGTGCCAGCACCGACCACGGCCGCAACCGCACCGTCGGCCCGCCCGACACCCGCAACCCCAGCGCGGCGAGTTCCCGCTCCGCCCAGCCGAGGGCCTCGGCCCGCCAGCCCTCGTCCTCCCAGGGCGTGACCGCGTCCGGGTAGTCCCCGCGGTCCACCGTCACCGGCACGTCAGTCCACATCGGGCCATGAGAGCACCCCGTCGCGGACCGTCTCCACCGAATAACCTGCGCAGATGTTTCTGACCCCGCTCCCCCTCACCCCCGACCACGACATCCCCGGCCCCCTCCTCACCGAACTCACCGCCCTCTACGCCTCCCACCGTGAGTTCCAGGCGCTCAGCGGTGACTTTCCGGACCCCGACGACATCCGGCCGGAGCAGGTGGCGGCGGTGCTCGCGGACGAGTTGGCCAACCCCGGCATCGACGTGCTGCTCGCCCGTAGTGAGGGGCGGCTCGTCGGGGTGGTGATCACCCTGGCCCGGCATCCCGATCCCGACGATCCCGATCCCTGGATCGGGCTGCTGATGGTCGATGCCGGCGCGCAGGGAAAGGGGTACGGGCGGCTCATCGTCGAGCAGGTGGAGGAGCGGTTCCGCAGCGGCGGGCGGGACGCCGTGCGGCTCGCCGTGCTCGATGCCAATCCCAGAGGGCTCGCCTTCTGGAAGGCACTCGGGTACGTGGTCGTCGGGCACCGGCCTGATCTGCAACTCGGGCGGCCCTGCGCGGTGTTGCGCAAGCCGCTTCGTACGCGGCTCCGCCGTGCCGCCCGGGTCGCCGTCCTCGACCCCGACGGCGCCGTCTTCCTCTTCCGGTACCACAACGTCGAGGACGGCTTCCACTGGGCGCTGCCCGGCGGTGGGCTGGAGGAGGGCGAGACTCCGGAGGAGGGGGCTCTGCGGGAGCTGCGGGAGGAGACCGGGTGGGCGGACCTCGCGCTCGGGCCGCTGCTCTGCACCTGGGAGCACTACTTCACCCGCGCCGATGTCCGTGTCCACCAGCACGATCGCATCTACGTCGCCCGTGGCCCGCGCCGGGAGCCGTTCGGTGCGCACATCCCCGCCTCCCACGCTGCGGACGGCATCCTCGACGGGCGCTGGTGGACCCGGGACGAACTGCGCACGCCGGCCGAGTCCGTGTGGCCGCCCGAACTCGCCCGACTGCTCGATGAGTCCGGCACGGAAGACTGAGCCGGCATGGAGTGGAGCACCCTCGCCGCCACCGGCCTCGGCGCCCTCGTCGGTGTCGGGTCCACGCTCCTCGCCGACCGGGTGCGCTGGCGCCGCGACCTCGTCGAACGGACCCGGCAGGAGCGCAGGGAGATCTACGTCAGCTGTCTGACCAGGTACCGGCTGGCCTACGAGGACATGTACGCGGCGGCAGCCAATCACTCCCCCGAGAACACCGCGGCAGCCGGTCACGTCCCGGGGAGCACCGGCCGGGAGGCCGCCGTGCGGGAGGCCGCCGTGCGGGAGGCCTTCCGGGCCTCCGGGGCCGACGAGGTGCGCGAATCGGCGCTGATATGCGCGCCGCAGGAGCTGTCCGATGTCATCGAGGGCGTCTACGAGACCCTGCGGGACCTGGTGGAGGTCCTCGCCTCCGGCGAACCTCCCCTCGACTCCCCGGAGTTCCAGGAGCGACGGCTGCGGCACGGGCAGGCGGTGTGGGCGGCCAGGGCGGCGATGCGGCGCGATCTCGGGCAACGGGACTGACAGCCGCTCTCAGCGGGGGCGGTCCGGTTTGCCCTCCCCGTACAGCCAGTCGGTCCAGACAGAGGTGAAGTCCGTGCCCGGGGCCTGCCGTTCCACGTACGTCGTGAAGTCGGTCGTGTTCGCGTTGCCGTGGCGGTGGGCCCTGGCCCAGCCCTGGACCAGGGTGTGGAAGGTGTCGTCGCCGACCGTCTCGCGGATGCGGTGGATGACCATCGCACCGCGCTGGTAGACGGGCGAGGAGGAGATCTGCGCGGCGGTCGAGGGATGCGCCGGCGGGAAGGACCAGAGGTCCGGGTACCGCTCCTCGCCGTGGTCGTAGAGGTCGGTGAAGGTCTCCTCCGCCGTGGGGCCGCCCTCGTCCTCCGTCCACAGCCACTCCGCGTAGGTCGCGAAGCCCTCGTTGAGCCACATGTCCCGCCAGGTCTTCGGTGTGACGGAGTCGCCGAACCACTGGTGGGCCAGCTCGTGGACAAGCGTGACCGTGTCGGGGGCGCCGGGGAACACCGGGCGGGTCTGGGTCTCCAGGGCGTAGGCGGAGTCCTCCGGGCGGTCGACGATCGCTCCCGTGGAGGAGAAGGGGTACGGGCCGAAGCTGCGCTCCGACCAGGCCATCGCCTCGGGGAGGCGGGCCAGTACCGCCTTGCTGGGCGCGGCCTGGGTGGGGTCCACCGCCACGTACACCGGCAGGCCGGTCCGCAGTCGCGAGCGGGTGACCGTGTAGCGGCCGATCGCCAGCGTCGCCGCGTGGCTCGCCATCGGCTCGGCGGTGTGCCATGTGAAGGTCGTACGGCCCCCGTCGGTCCGCCGGCTCCGCAGCTCGCCGTTGGAGACCGCCGTCAGGCCCTTCGGGACCGTCACCGCGATGTCGTACGACGCCTTGTCGGACGGGTGGTGGTTGCCGGGGAACCAGGCCATGGAGCCGGTCGGTTCGCCGAGCGCGAGGGCGCCGTCCGCCGTCCGCAGCCAGCCCTCCTTCGAGCCGTCCGGGTCGGTGATCGTCCGTGGGGTGCCGGAGTAGCGGACCGAGACTCGGAAGGTCTCGCCCTTCGCGAGGGTCCTGTCCGGGCGGACGGTCAGTTCCTGGCCGTCACGGGCGACGGCGGACCCGGTCCCCCCGACCTCCGCCTTATCGACGTCCAGACCGGCGAGGTCGAGATCGAACGCGGACAGGTCCCGCTCGGCGCGGGCCGTGATCACCGCCGTGCCGGTGAGACGGTCGCCGCCTGGGTCGTAGGCGAGGGCCAGGCCGTAGTGCGTGACGTCGTATCCGCCGTTGCCGGCCAGGGGGAAGTACGGGTCGCCGACGCCGGACGCCCCGCCGGTGCCCTGGACGTCGGTGCCCGAGCAGGCCGTCAGGAAAAGCGCCAGGCAGACAGAGCGCAGGTATCGGGGCACGTCAGGGATCCTACGAGGGCATGACACCATCCCTACGTGCTCGACATCGGCTACGCCCTCTCCAACCGCTTCCCCGACCCGCCCCAGACGGACTACCGCCGCGCGGACGTCCACGCGCTGCGCCACGACCTGTTCTGCGGTGACGTCTACCTCGCCGACACCAAGGCGGACCGGGAGCTGTCCACAGCCTGGGGATGGGTTCCGGTGCTCGACTTCGCGTGGGCGCTGTGCGACATCGTGGAGCGCGTCGACCAGGACCCGAGGGGCTCCCGCGCCGCCCGCCCCCAGTACGCGGAACTGGACTTCACCGAGTCCACCGACCGCATGCTCTTCGAGCGCCGCTTCGGCTGGGTGGACGTCGAGGCCGACTGGATGCCGGCCGAGGAGCCCCCGCTCACCTTCTCGCACGCCGCACTGCGCCGCGAGGCCCGCGACTTCCTCCACGACCTCCTCGCCGACCTGATCGACCTCCACGACGACCTGGGCGAGAACCCGGCGATCTGGACCCTCCAGGCCCGCTACCCCCGCATCGGCTAGCCCACGGCCGGCCGACGGCTAGCCCTCCACCCTGATCCCCAGCTGGGCCGCCAGCACCGGTGCCAGATCCAGCAGTTGGCCCGTGCTGATGACCGCGCCCGCCAGCCGGTCCAGGCCCGCCGCGATGCCCAGCTCGACCGCTCCGCGCAGGTCGACGTCCGTCAGGGTCGCCGCCGTGAAGTCCGCCCCCTTCAGCGCACAGTCCACGAACTCGACCCGCTCGAGGCGGGCCCCGCCGAAGTCCGGCTCGACCAGCACACAGCCCTGGAAGACGACGTCCCGCAGCCGCGCCTGCCGCAGGTTCAGGAAGTCGATCTTCCCGCCCCGGACCACCACCCGCTCCAGTACGGCGCCGAACATCTGTGTGCCGCCGAGGCGGGCGTCGACCAGCTCGACGTCGCGCAGGCTCGCGTCCGCGAGGTCCGTGCCGACGCCCCGGACGCCGGTGAGGACCGAGTCGAGGACGCGGGCCCGTTTGAGCCGTGTACCGTCCAGCGCGCACTCCGTCAGGGCGCAGTCCATGAAGCGGGCGCCCGCGCCGTCCTGCCCGGCGAGGTCGAGGTCCCGCAGCTCCACCCCGTCGTAGTCCCCGTCGGGCTCCAGCTCGCCGCCGTCGTACGGCTCCAGCGGCGGCAGCCGCACCTCCGGGCGCCGCGCCCCCTTCACACCACTGCCGTTGCCCGAAGATCCTGCCCGTGTCCTCGCCATGCCCCCATCCTGCACCCCGCCACTGACAGTCCCCCCACCCCACCGGCCCCTTGACCTCAAGCTCGCTCGAGGTTGAAGGCTTGGCTCATGCATGCGATACGTCTCCACGCCTACGGCCCGCCCGAGAACCTGGCCTACGAGGAGGTCGAGGACCCCCTCCCCGCCCCCGGCCAGGTCCGTATCGCCGTCGAGGCCGCCGGTGTGCACCTTCTCGACACCGCCCTGCGCGAGGGATTCCAGGGCCCCGCGCCCACGCCCACCCCGCTGCCCACCGTCCCCGGCCGCGAGGTCGCCGGTGTCGTCGAGTCCCTCGGCGAGGGCACCCCGTCCTCCTGGCTCGGCAGGCGCGTCGTCGCCCACCTCGGCTTCGCGCCCGGAGGGTACGCCGAGCTCGCCGTCACCGACGCGGGACGGCTGCACGAGATCCCGCCGAACCTGGACCCCGCCCAGGCCGTCGCGATGATCGGCACGGGCCGTACGGCACTGGGGATCGCCCAGTTCGCCGAGCTGGGGCCGGGGGCGGTGGTCCTGGTCCTCGCCGCCGCCGGTGGTATCGGCACCCTCCTCGTCCAGCACGCGAGGAACACCGGCGCCACGGTCGTCGGTGTCGCCGGCGGGCCGGAGAAGACCGCCCTGGTCGCGGCCAACGGCGCCGATCTCGCCGTCGACTACGACGACGACGGCTGGGCGGGGAAGATCCGCGCCGGACTGGGCGACCGGGCCGTCACCGTCGTCCTCGACGGCGTCGGCGGGGAGGCCGCCCGCGAGGCCGTCGCCCTCCTCGGCGAGAAGGGGGCACACCTCGTCTTCGGCTGGTCGGCGGAAGGCATCCGCGACGGAGAGGGCCACTACGTGGAGGGCGTCTCCCGGTCGGTCCTGGGGCCCGTGATGCTGGAGAAGGCCGGCGGCGTCCGCGCCCTGGAGACCCGGGCCCTGGCCGAGGCCGCGGCCGGCCGGCTCACCCCGGCCGTACAGCGCTTCCCGCTCGCCGAGGCCGCCGCCGCGCACCGCGCCCTGGAGACCCGCAGGACCACCGGAAAGGTGGTCCTGGAACCATGACCGGCGACTGAAATACGGCTCTGCTCAACACGATCGCCACCACCAGCAGCACCGCATACATCACGGCCCACCTCACCGACCCCGACCCCGACCCCGCCGACAGGGCGGCGGTCACCCGCGTGGGCATCGTGCACGGCTACACGGTCGCCATCTGGTGGGCGGCGGGCATCATGCTCCTGGCGGGCCTCATCGCGGGCCTGATGGTGACGGTGAAACCCCCGAAGCGGGAGGTCCCGGCCCGGACGGCCGTACCGGAGCCGGTGGGCTGAACGCCCCCCGGCAACGCCCCCCGGCCCCGGTCCACACGCGCGACGCCCTACCGGGCGACCGCCCTCGTCGCCTTGCTCACCGCCGACCCGTCCTTGTGACCGCTGCGGTGCGCGATCACCTTCACGGTGATCTTCTTGCCCTTCTGCGCCGACTTCAGCACCAGCGAGGACTTGGTCGCCCCGCTGATCGCCCGGCCGTTCGCGTACCACTGGTACGCGTACGACGTGGCCGCCGGGCTCCAGGTCCCCCTGGTGGTCTTCAGCGTCTTCCCGACCTTCGCGGTCCCGCTGATCACCGGCGCCTTGGTCGCCCTGGGCGCGTCCCCCTTGGCGACGGTCACCGCCGCCGCGGTCGCCGAGGCGCTTCTCCAGCCGCTCCTGACCGCGGTGACCGTGACCGTGAGCTTCTTGCCGACCAGCGACGCGGGCACGGTGTACGTCTTCGCCGTCGCCCCGCCGATCGCCCGGCCGTCCGCCTTCCACTGGTACGTGTACGACGTCGGCGTCGCCGACCAGCCGCCCGGCGTGGCGGTGACCTTGGCGCCCGTCTTGGCGGTGCCGGTCACCTTGGGGGCTGCCGTGTTCGCCAGCAGGGGCTCGGCCACGGTGAAGCTGCCCGGCCGGTACTCGCAGCAGCCGGCGAGCACGCTGACGTTCCAGGTACCGGTGGCCGCGCCCGTCAGGTCGAGGGTCGCGGTCAGGGTCCGGTTGTCGGCGGAGACCGAGTCGGTGGTGGCGGTCAGGGTCGTGCCGCTCCGGGTGAGCCGTACCGTGGCGTTCGCGGGCAGCGCGGTGCCGGTCACCGTGAGCCTGACCTTGGCCCCGGTGACCCCGGTGGCCGGGCTCAGCGCGGTGACACTCACCTTGTCCGGGCCGCACAGCGCGGACGCGCAGGTCAGCCTGGCGCTGTAGGAGGTGCTGGAGACCTTGTCCGGCAGACCGAGCAGGAACACGCTCTGGGCGCTGCCGGACGGGCTGGCGACCTCGCACTCGTAGCCGCCGGTGTACAGCGAACAGCCGTTGGTCCACCTGCTGTTGTAGAGCACGGGCACCGCGGTGGCCCCGCTGCCGGCGGTGTTCGTGATCTCCGCGTCGAATCTGTCGGTGCGCGCGGTGGGCAGTACGGCGCACACCGCCGTGCGGGTCTCGTCGAGGGTGCCGGTGACCGGTCCGTAGCCGTAGGCCACCGACGGGACCTTGGTGCACTCCGGGGCGGGCCCCGCCGCGGTCGCGACGCGCAGCGCGTCCAGCCGGTACACGGGCACGGTCCGCGTCGTCATCGGGTCCCGCACCAGGACCTGGTACGTGGTGGAACCCGTGACCGCGCAGGGGGACGTACGGGCGGTGCACCTGGTGTTGCCGGCCGCGTCGAGGACGACCGCCTCCAGGGCGTTGAGCGAGTCCCGCACGTTGATGTGCAGCACGTCGGTGGCCGCCGTGGTGGTGACCTGGCGGCAGCCGAACGCGCCCTTGCCGGTGTACGCGCCCTTGGCCGACGGGCCGCCGACCGCCGTCGCGGGTGCCTCCGTGCAGCCTGCCGAGGAGGCGGTCGCGGTGACGTCCCGCCGGGTCATGGTGTAGGTGGCGGTCTGGTCGAGGCCGGTCACCAGCACGGTGTGCGCCTTGCCCGGGGTGAGGGCGCAGAGCGCCCAGCTGTGGGTGGCGGGCCAGTCCTGCGCGCAGATCCGGCGGCCGTCGGAGTCCAGTACGGAGAACTCGGCGCCGACGTCTCCGGAGGCGGCGTCGAGCTGGAGGACCTCGGAGGCGGTGTGCGCGTCGGCCGGGATGTTCAGGCAGCCGGAGAACACGCCGCCACCGGTGGCGAACCCGGCCTTCGCGCCGTCGGCGGAGAACCCGCCCGCGGGCAGCACCGGGCAGTTGTTGGCGGCGTCGGTGCGGTACAGGGCGACGCCGTACGGCCCGGTGGCGTCGCCCTCGCCCTCGTCCGTGTGCACCAGGGCCCGGTAGGGGGCGGTCCCGGTGAGCGCGCAGTCGCCGCCGGACAGCTTGTCGGCGGAGCACTGGACCGTGCCGTCCCGGTCGACGACCTCCACCTCGGCCTCGGCCCCGGACGAGCCCGCCGGGGTCAGCGCGGCGATCCTGGCACCCTGCGGAGCGTCCAGTGCCAGGCAGTCGTACTGTCCGACGGTGCTCAGCTCGCCCCGGTACAGGCCGGTGCCGGTGGCCACGCACCCGGCGTCGGACGCCCGGTCGAGGACGACCAGCCCGGCGCGGGTGTCACGGAAGGGGTAGCTGCCGTCGTCGAGGACGGCGGTGTAGGTGCCGGGGTCCTTGATGCGGCACGGGTCGGCCCCGTACCGGCACACGCTCAGTCCGGCCGCGTCGTACACCCGGGCCACCCCGACCTGCCGGTCCTCGTTCACGGAGTGCACGGTGTACGGGCCGGCCGCGGCGGCGGTGAAGGTGAAGCACGGGTTGGTGGTGAGGTCCTGCTGCTCCAGCGGGCCGTAGGGCCGGACCGGGGCGGTGGTGCAGCCCTGCGGGTCGTTGAGCCGGCGCACCTTCACGGCGTACTCGGCGGGGAAGCCGTTGTCCGCGCTCGTGACGGTGGAGATCACCCGGTAGGGGCCGTCGCCGGGCAGGACGCAGCTGTCCTCGTCGTTCTCCGGGAACTGCTCGCAGATCCGGGCGCCGGTCGCGTCGGTGATCCAGGCGAGGGAGTCGCCGTACGTCTTCGAACCGTAGGTGAGCCGGACCCGGTCGCCGCTCGCGCCCTCGAAGGGCCGGCAGTCGACCTCCACCGGGCTCACGGTGGTGCGGGTGAGGTCCGGCTGGTCCCAGTTCGTGCCGACGGGGTCGGCGCAGCCCCTGGCCGCGCCGAGCGGCACGAAGCTGACGGAGGTGTCCTCGTCCTCCCAGCCGGTGTTGAGAACCTTCAGCGTGTACGTGCCCGCCGCGGGCACCGCGCACATGGTGCGCGTGGTGTACGCGTCGCCGTAGCAGTCCACCTGGCTGCCGTCGGCGGCCAGCAGCTGCCTGGTCACCGCGTTGCCGCTGCCGTCCAGCGCGGGCGCCAGATACAGGCCGGGCGTGTCGACGGTGACGGTGTAGCAGACGCTCGAGTCGGGTGCGACGGTCGCCCTGCCCACGGCGTCGCCCGGGTCCCCGAACGGCGCGAGCGCGAGCGGCGCGCACGTGGGATCGACCGGGTCGTCGGCACGGGCGGTGCCGGCCGCGGTGAGGCTGAGGAGCGAGGCGAGCAGCGGCACTGCGGCGAGCAGCGCGGCGGCCCGCCGCCGTCTCGCGGGCGGACAGGTATCCGCGTCAGTCATCGATTCCCCCTGGAACAATGGTCGTTGAGCGATCGTCGCACACACGTCCGACACCGCGCCCAGGGGATTCCAGCGGCCGTCGAGGTGTCAGTGCCGCCCCGCCACCCGGTCCGCGATCCGCGCCAGCCGCGACGACCCGGCGCTGTGCGTGCGCGTCTCACGGCGGTCGGCGGTGCGGTAGGTGGCGTACATGCCCTGGACGCCGAGCCAGCGCAGCGGTTCCGGCTCCCACTTGCGGACCTGGTGCCCGACCCACGGCAGCCGGGTCAGCCCGGTGTGCCCGGCGGCCCCGGAGTCCAGCCGGACCAGGTCGCACAGGGTCCGCCCGGCGAGATTCGCCGTGGCCACACCCGAGCCGACGTATCCGCCCGCCCAGCCGAGCCCGCTGCCCCGCTCCAGGGTGACCGTCGCGCACCAGTCGCGGGGCACGCCCAGCACCCCCGACCAGGCGTGCGCCACCCGGACGCCCGCCAGCGCGGGGAAGAAGCCCACCAGGATCTCCCGCAGTGCCGCCACCGTCTCGCGCTGGGTCCGCCCGTCGTGGTCGGTCCGCGAGCCGAAGCGGTACGGCACCCCGCGCCCGCCGAGCGCGATCCGTCCGTCGGCGGTGCGCTGGGCGTACATATAGGCGTGCGCCATGTCACCGAGCGCCTCCCGGCCCTCCCAGCCCACGGCCGCCCACTGCCGCTCGCTCAGCGGCTCGGTGGCGATCATCGAGGAGTTCATCGGCAGCCAGGTCCGCCGCTCGCCCTTCAGCGCGGCGGTGAACCCCTCCGTGCAGCGCAGCACGTACGGCGCCCGCACGGTCCCGTACGGCGTGACGGCGCGCCCGGCGAGGATCGCGGTCACGGGCGTCGACTCGTGGATCCCCACCCCCAGCGCCTCGACCGCCGCCGCCAGCCCCTTCACCAGCTTCACCGGGTGCACACGGGCGCCGTGCGGCGTCCAGGTCGATCCGACGGCGCCCGCCACCCGCACCCGCTCGGCGGTCTCCCGGGCGCCGTACAACTCGCGGTCGCGCTCGCCGTACGACAGCTCGTGCGCGTGGAAGTCCTTGAGCCGGGCCAGCTGGGCGGGCGTCCGGGCCACCTCCAGCACGCCGCCCTGGTGGATGTCGGCGTCGAAGCCCTCTTCCTCCACCACCCTCACCACCTCGTCGACCGTGTCGTTCATGGCCTTCTGCAGGCGGACGGCGGCGTCGTGGCCGTGCAGGGCGGCGTACCGGTCGCGGCCCGCGATGCCGTTGTAGAGCCAGCCGCCGTTGCGCCCGGAGGCGCCGTATCCGCAGAACCGCTGCTCCAGGACCAAGACCCGCAGCGCCGGATCGGCCTTCTTCAGGTAGTACGCCGTCCACAGCCCGGTGTATCCGCCCCCGACGATCACGACGTCGGCGGTCGTGTCACCGGCCAGCGGCTCCCGTACGGCGGGAAGCCCGTCGTACGCGTACCAGAAGGAGACCCCGCCGTTGACGAAACCGTTCATGGACGGACGGTAACCCGCCCTCGGACCAGCGGAAAACAGGCCAGTCCGATGAGGACGGCGACGAAGTGGCCGAAGTCGGTGAAGGTCGGCCCGGCGGCCAGCGGCACGGTGTAGACGGCGAACACGACCGCCAGATACAGATACCGCCAGGGCGACGGGATCCGGTACACGAGGACGGCCACCACCCCCGCCAGCGCGTAACTCACCCCCACATCAAGGGTGTTGACGGCCGACTTGGGCGCCATCCCGTCCCGGATCGCCTTCAGCAGCGCACCCTCGCTGATCAGCGTCGCCAGGACGTGCGCCGCCACGACCACCACCAGCCAGCGCAGGGTTCCGAGCCAGCGCTCCGCCTGGGCGTGGAACACGGAGTACAGCACCGCGTACGGCAGCCAGTAGCCGCCGTCGATCCACATCGCGCTCGCGATCAGCACCCGCACGGGATGCCGGGACAGCTCGTGGAGGTTGGTCGACCGCTGCCGCAGGAACTCCTGCTCGAACTCCGGGGACATGTGGTGCAGGGCGACCGTGGTGAAGAACAGGACCGCCAGCCACACATAGGTGCCGGGCGCGCTGCGGACGTACACCCACACCGCCCGCCGGGCGCCGGAAATTCGCGGGAGCCGATTCACACGCGCAAGTATCGTCCGGGAGGTGATCGACATTCCGGGCGCGCTGGTGACAGAACAGGTAAAGATCAACGGTGCGGCGGGACGGGCGTTCATCGCCGGGCTGCCCGCACTCGCGGAGGGCTTTCTGGAGCGCTGGGACCTGCGGATCGACGGCCCCTCCATGCACGGCGTGTGCGCGCTGGTCCTGCCGGTGACGGCCGCCGACGGCACCCGGGCGGTGCTCAAGCTCCAGATCCTGGACGAGGAGACCGGGAGCGAACCGGTCGCCCTGCGGGCCTGGGCCGGCAAGAACGCCGTACGCCTGCTGCGGCACGACGAGCCGACGGGCACCATGCTTCTCGAACGCCTCGATCCGGCCCGGATGCTGTCGGGGGTGGACATCCATGAGGCGGTCCTGGTCATCGCCGGTCTGCTGGAGCGGCTGACGTCGGTCCCGGCGCCGGCCGGGCTGCGTACGCTCGGCGCCCTCGCACGGGACATGCTGGAGGAGACCCCCGGGGCGCTCGCCGAGGTCCCCGATCCCGCCGAGCGGCGGCTGCTCGCCGACTGCGCGGCCGCCGTACGGGAGGTCGTGGCCGAGCCGGGCGACCGGCTGCTGCACTGGGACCTGCACTACGAGAACGTCCTCGCCGCCGACCGCGCCCCCTGGCTGGCCATCGACCCCAAGCCGCTCGCGGGCGACCCCGGCTTCGAACTCTGGCCGGCCCTCGACAACCGCTTCGATCCGGACGACGTCCACTGGCGCTTCGACGCGATGACCGACGTCCTGGGTCTGGACCGGGAGCGGGCCCGGGCCTGGACCCTGGGCCGGATGCTGCAGAACTGCCTGTGGGTGATCGCGGGCGGCCGCTCTCCGGCCCCGCACCACCTGGAGATCGGCCGCCTCCTACGGGACCGGTGAGCCGCCGGGTGTGAGGGCGAGTGCGAGGTCCAGCGGATCCTGTCCGGTGTGCAGGGCCATCGCCAGTTCCGGGGCGGCGAGCAGGGGGGCGCCGGCCAGGTGGCCGGCGGCGCGGGCGGCGAGGGCCAGGCCGACCCAGGTCTCGGGGTCGCCGGCACCCTGCGCGATACGGTCCCGGAACGCGTCGAGTGCCTCGTCCGTGCGGCCGGTGACCAGGGCGACGTCCTCGGGGCGGGCGCCCTCGACGACGGCGCCGGGGTCGTCGCGCAGCCCGGTGAGGCCCTCGGGATCGGCCAGCAGGCGGCGCAGCAGCACCGCCCGGGTGTCCAGCCCCCGGGTCGGGCGGCCGGGGACGAGCGCCGGGGCGGGGGGGCCGTCGGGCGGCGGGGTCCCCTGCGCGAGGGCCTCGGCATGGGCGCGGACCGTGCGCGGGTCGGGGCGCAGATGGTACGCCCGCCAGGTCGCGCGGTGGTCGGCGGTGGCGAGTTCCGCGGCGGCGAGGCAGCGGGGGTCGACCGGTTCGGCGAGCCAGGGCCGAAGCCGTGCGGACAGTTCGCTCACCAACCGCCGCCCGAGGTCGGTGAGTTGCTCGGCGTCGGCGATGGATCGCAGAGCATGGGCGGTCTGGGACCGCCACAGGGCGAACTCGAAGCGTCCGAGGGGGTGTTGGCGTCGGCGCCAGAATCCGGCGACGCCGTGGAAGGCGTACACGCCTTGGAGCAGTCCGCCCAGGGGGCGCGGGTCGTCGCGCCAGGGCGCGTAGTGCAGACGGTCGCCGCCGCCCTCGTACAGGGTGAACAGGTGCATGAACGCGCTGAGTTTGTTGTGCTGGAACTCGTGCACCAGTGTCGCGGCGAACTGTTCGGCGTCGTCCGGGAGAGAGGCCAGCGCGGCGCCGAAGGCGTCGCCGGAGGAGGCGCTGTGCGGCCGGTACCGTTCGGCGCGCGGCCGGGGCACGACCACGGCCAGTCCACGGGCCAGCGCGCGGGCCTCCTCGGCGCCGGCCTCCCGCAGCACCTGCCAGGCACCGGCGAACAGTTCCCGCCAGTCACGGTCGTCGGCGGAGCCGAGCGGCTCGGGCACGGACGGGGCGCGCAGGGTGCGGTAGGGGTCGAGGTCGTCGAGCAGCAGGGCACAGCCGTCGGCGTCGAGCCGGGTGAGCCCGTGCCAGCCGGGCCCGGGCACGGCCCGCCCCGCGACCGTGAGCCGCCCGTCGCCGTCGCCGCACACCTCGACGGCGGCCCAGTCGGGTGCGCCATCCTCCACGGCGGCCCACCCGGACGCGCCATCGTCAACGGCGGCACGCCCGGGCACACCGCCCTCAGGCGCGCCGCCTGCGAGAGTGCCGCCCGCAAGAGTGCCGCCCTCGGCTGCACCGCCCCCAGGCGCGCCCTCCACCTTCATCGCGCCGATGCCCGGCAGCACCGCCCACCCGTACCGGACCGGCACAGTGGTGCGGAAGTCCAGGCCGGCGGCGATGGCCGCGCTCGCCGCGAGGGCGTGGAGGTGGCCGGTGTGCACCCAGGAGGGCGCGTCGTCCTCGGTGCTGCCGCGCAGGCGGCGCAGGGTGTGCGCGGCCCAGACGCCGGTGGCCGGATAGGCCAGCACCCGCTCGGCCGCCGCCGGGTCGGCCGCCCCGGCCCGGACGAGCAGCCGCCAGGCGTCGGCCGGCGGGGGCAGCGGGCCGTCGGGCGCCGTACCGGCCGCGTCCAGCAGGGCGCGTACGACGAGCAGCCGCCAGCTGCGCTCACTCGCGCACAGCGCGTCCACCGTCGTCGTGTCGCCGCCGCCACCGAGGAGTTCCTCGAAGGAGCGGGCGGGCAGGACATGGGCCGGCGAGGTCTGCCGCACGGTGGGCTAGCCGTCGCGCTGGGGGTTGTAGCCGCCGAGGCTGCTCGTGGCGTCGTCGATGCGGGCGAGCAGCCGGCGCATGGAGGCGTCGGCCGACGGGAGGTCCAGCGCGGGCCAGGCGTCCAGCGGGACCCCGCTGAGGTCGACCAGTTCGGACTCGACTCCCGACTTCTCCATGGTGCCGTCCCTGAGTAGTACACGTGTTCAGTACACGTAAGCGTGCTGTGAAAAGTAATGTGATAGAAAACCACCTTTTCGGCGGTTTTCATGCCACTTGGTCGACTCTAGTCCATCACCCGTACCGCGAGCCGCAAACCGCTCGGAATCTTCCCGAATTGGGTGACCCCGCGGCGGGAACGGGGAAGAACGTGTGCGTGACTGAAGCGGATCGCCTCGCGCCGGCCCGGGAGTCGGGTGCCGGACTGGACCCGCTCCGCGTGGCGGAGGTGCTGGTCCGCTCGGGTGCGGGGGCGAACGGGTCCGGACGGCGGGGGTCCGGCTACCGGGTGGGGTCCCACTGGGTGCTCACCGCCGCCCACGTCGTACGGGACGGCGCCGCGCGGGTCCGGTTCGAGGCGGACCGGGGCGACGAGTGGACCGCGCGGGCCGCGGTCGTCCTCGCCTCCGACCAGGCGGACGTGGCGCTTCTGGAGATCACCGACGCACCGCCGCCCGGCCCGCACGCGGCACCGGCCGAGCCCCCGGTCTACGGCGACCTGCCGGACGAGGACGTCCATCTGCCGTGGAGCGCCCTGGGTTTCCCCCGCTTCAAACTGCGCACGGACCCGACGCGTCCGTCGGACGACGGCTCGCCCTCCCGGTTCCGCGACTCCTGCCACGCGACCGGACTGACCTCCGTGCTCTCCAACCGCCGGGAGGGGACGCTGGAACTGGCGGTCCCGCCGCCCGCCGCCGACCCGGAGCCGCGGCACTCCCCCTGGGAGGGCATGTCGGGCGCGGCCGTCTGGCACGGCGGACGGCTCGTCGGTCTGGTGAGCGCCCACCACCGGTCGGACGGCCTGGGCCGGCTCGCGGCGGTCCGGGTGAGCCGCTGGTACACCCTGCTGAGCCGGACCGAACTGACCACCCTGCACGCCTGCGCCGGACTGCCCCTGTCCGCCGCCGGGCTGGACCGCTCCGGCCCGCCCGGCGAGACGCCCGGGTCCCCGCTGTCCCTCACCCGGCTGCCCGCCGATCTGCCGCTCGGTGAACTGGGAGGGCTGGCGGGCGCGTTGGTCGCGCTGCCCACCGTCGCCCGGCGCACCACCCTCGACCTGGTCCTGTCCGGCATCGACCCCTCGATCGCCGCGACGAGCCCCCGCTCGGACTCCCTGCGCCCCGATGTGTTCGGGATCCTGCGCACCTGTCTGCGCTATCGCGGGACGCTGGACCAATTCCTGGAAGCCGTAAGGCTGTTGGAGGGCGACTCGGAGGGTGTGGCCCGCATGGACCGGGAGGCGGCGGCGCTGGCCCGGCGTCATCGCGCGGTGACCTGATATCGCGGTGCCCTGGCGCCCCCGGGGTTTCATTCTGTGCCCGGCGGGCCATTATCTGGGGGATGCCGGGGTATGTGTGCAGCCCACATCCACGAATCAGCCGGGGGAAGGGGTTTGACCGTCATGGAGCCCTCTGTGGCCGCCGTCGAGTCCGACCTAGTAGACCTCGCGGGGGTATCTCTTGAAACGCTGCGCTCCTTTGACGGTCGGGTGCTCGCCGCGTCGCTGGAGGAACTGCTGCGCCGCATCGACATGCCACAGGCCAGCGTCAGCGACTTCAACCCGGCGGAGCGGTTCGACTGACGACACCGGGGCCGCCGCCCATGCCTGACGAGAAGCCGTCGCTGTCCCGTCATCGTCTGCCCCTGGACAGCCTGGCCGAACTGGCCTGCGGCGAAGGCGGTCCGGCCACCCTGGAGTTGCTGCTCGGCGCCGAACGCAGCCGTCGGCTGCTGCTGTTGCGGATGCTCGACGACGCCACCGACCTGGAACCGGGCTGGGACCTGTTGAGCGCGGCCCAGCACCGGGCACCCGACGTCGTCGACGACGTGCTCATGTATCCCCAGACGGGCATGTGGCTGGTCACCGCCCTGCGCCGGATCCGCGGAACAGCCCCGCAGGACGGGCCTCCGCTGTGGGTGGTCCTCGGCCACCTGTCCTGTCTCGCGGCGGCGGCGGGGCTGCGCGCGGGGCTGGACTTCGCCGTCGAGGTGCCGGTCCGGCACGGCTGGGTGGTCCTGCCGACGCTCGGCTGCGCGGTGCTGCCGAGCAGCGAGCCCTGGACGCGGGCCGTCGTCCGGTCCGAGGGCGGCACCGCCCGGGTGGAGGCCGGGGGTACGGCGGTGCCCCTGCCCCTGCCGCACGGCTCCCGCGCGCCGGGCTGGCACCCACAACGTCGGCTCGGGATCGGCCCGGCGGAGCAGCGCTGGACGATGGTGCTGGACGACCTCGACCCCTACCGGACGTATCCGCGGCAGACGGAACCGCGCCCGCTGCCGGAGGACGCGGCACAGCAGTGGGAGCACCGGCTGGAGGAGGCCTGGGCGGTACTCCAGCGGGACCGGCCCGGGACCGCCGCGGCGATGCGGCGAGGTCTGCTCTCCCTGACGCCCACCCCGGCAAGGGAAAGGTTTCGGCCACGCAGTGTGACGTCGGGGGATGCGTTCGGCGGGGTCGAGGCCTCGGAGCCGGACGACGCCGTCCAGCTGGCCGTCACGCTCGTCCATGAGTTCCAGCACACCAAGCTGGGCGGCCTGCTGCACCTGACGCCCCTGGTCACCGAGGAGCCGGACGGCCCCCCGGAGCTGTGGTACGCCCCCTGGCGCGACGATCCCCGCCCGCTGGACGGCCTCCTCCAGGGCATCTACGCCTTCTTCGGCATCGCGGGCTTCTGGCGCAGCCACCGCGGCGCCGCCGGGCGGCACAGTGCCCTGGCGCACTTCGAGTTCGCCCTGTGGCGGGAGCAGGTGGCGACGGCCCTGGCCCAGGTCCACGACCACCCCCGCCTCACCCCGGTCGGCCGGACCGTCCTGGGCTCGCTCCACGACCACTGCGCGCGGTGGCTGGCCGAACCCGTGCCCGAGGAGCAGGCGGCGGCCGCCCGGCTGTGCGCCGCCGAGCACGCGGCCCGCTGGCGGGTCCATCATCTGCGTCCCGCGCCGTCCGCGGTGGCGGAGGCGGTCGACGCGTGGCTCGCCGGGGAGAGCGCGCCGCCGCGCTCCCTGACCGCCGAACCCGAGATCGTGCCCGCCCCTTCCGCGCGCTGGCTGGACAGCCTGGCCATGCTCTTCCGCCAGCGCCTCGCCGGAGCCGACGACGGCCGCCCGGTCCGTGAGGAACCCGAGAAGGCGGCGGCCCGCGTCACCGGGGCACTGACCGGCGACGCGCTGCTCGCGTCCGGCGACGCGACGGCGGCCCGGCGGGCCTACCTGGGCCACCTGGCCAGGGAACCGGAGCGGGCCGCCGCCTGGACCGGGCTCGGCCAGGCCCTCACCGCGACGGGCACCCACCCGCCGGCGGCCCGCCTCCTGCGCGAACGCCCCGAACAGGCCCGCATGCTCCACCAGGCCGTCACCGAAGCCACCGGCACCCCGCCGGATCCCCTCCACCTCTCCACCTGGCTGGCCGCCCACCCCACCTGACACCCCCGCGCACGCGGGCGCCTCGATGCCCCGGATCCGGCAAGACGCACGGGCGGGCACGCGGAAATCCCCGCGGCCGCACCGCCGGCACCTGCACCCACCCCGCGCCGCCCGGGGGTCAGCGCGGTGGGGTCACAGGGGCATCGGATCGATGTCGCAGTTGGCTCGTTCCCGGGCCTCCGCCTGGATCGTGGCCGGGTGCGGGGCGGGCTCCGGGGAGCGCAGACGCGGGCCGTCCAGCACGCGCCGCAGGCGGGCCAGCGTGTCCGCCCGCAGTTCCTCCCCGGCGGTCTCCTCGCCCATGGCGACGAGGTCCAGCGAGAGGTTGGAGGCGCACACCAGCGTCGTGGGGTGGTCCTCGCCCAGCCGCTCCCGGCACAGCTCCAGGGTCCGCTCGCCGAGCTCCCGCGCCTCGGCCGTCCGGCCCAGGGCGCTCAGATCGCTCGCGAGGTTGATGGCGCAGGCCAGCGCGATGGGATGGTTCGCTCCGAGCCGCCCCTCCAGCGATGTCAGCGCCGCCTCGTCCAGTTCCCTGGCCTCCGCCGCCCGGCCCAGCAGACGCAGCGTCACGGCCAGGTCGACATCGGCCGCCAGCACATGCGGATGGTCCTCCCGGAACAGCCGCCGGAACCGCCCGGACGCCTCGACACCGAGTTCCCGCGCCTTCTCCAGCTCACCGTTGTGCCGGAGCGCGACGGACAGCGCGAGCGCGGCCGTCTGGGTCTCCGGGTGGGTACGGCCGTAGCGCCGGTTGAACTGGTCGAATGCCTCCTGCGCCATCGTCAGCGCGGCCACCGGGTCGCCCTCCTTGCGGCACGCCTCGCTCAGCTGCCGGAGCGTCTGGAGGGTCGTGGGGTTCCCGGGCCCGACCATCGCCCGGTTGGCGTCGAAGACCGCCTGCTGGAGCGAGCGGGAGCCGACGTAGTCGCCCGTCTCGCGCACGTCGATGGCGATGGACGCCTCCGAGATCAGCGACTGCTGGTGGTCCCGGCCGTACAGCCGCGTCTTCATCGCGTGCGTCTCCCGGTCGAGTTCCAGCGCCCGCCGGAAGTCGCCCACCAGCCGCAGGCTCACCCCGAAGTTGTGGGCGCTGCCCAGCGTGACCGGGTCGTCCGGGCGGAAGTCGCGGCGCGCCCGGTCGTACGCCGTCTCGTCGAGTTCGGCACCGGCCGCGAAGTCGCCCTGCACCCGCCGTACGGCCGCCTCCAGGTTGAGCGCCGCCAGCACGTCCTCCCGGGTGGCCTCCTCGTCCTCGGGCGGAATGTGGGCGTAGACCTCCTTGAGCCGGGCGACGACCTCGGACGCCTCGTCGTAACGGCCCACCTTCAGGTAGAGGAACCCGAGCCACCACGCCATCTGGCGCGTCATGGCCTCGGCCTCGCCGAACTTCGCCCGCCAGGTCTCGTATGCCTTCTCCGTGAACTCGCAGGCGACCTTGTGGTCGCCCCAGTACCAGAGGTAGTTCGCGACGTTCATGACGAGCCCGCGGACCCATGCCTGGTCGGAGGTGACGGCGTCCGACGCGATGACGTGGCCGTACAGCTCGGTGTACCGCGGCCAGTGCTCGGGCCGGCTGGGCTCCTTGGGATCGGCGGCGGCCAGCAAGGTGTGGGCGCCGTTGCGCATGCGGCTCTGCTCCTCGTCGGTCATCTGGTTCTTCAGCACGGCCTGGACCAGGCGGTGCATCTCGATCGAGTTGGTCCGGTGGTCGATGCGGGCCAGGGAGTAGCCGTTGATCTCCCGGATCGCGAGGGCCAGCGCCATCGGATCGTTGAGGATCCGGTCGAGTGCGGGGTCGATACGGCTGCCGCCGAGGCCGGAGAAGATGGACCGCGAGATGGGGTCCGGGGCGAAGTAGGAGCAGAGCTGGAGCAGGCGCAGCGCGGAGAGCCTGCGGACCTTCAGATGGTCCAGCGAGACGTTCCACGCCGCGGCGACCGGCAGTTGGTAGCCGGGGGGCGGTGGGGACACCGCGAGGAGTTCGCTGCGCTTGTCCTCGAACAGGCGCAGGTACTCCGAGACCGGCATGCCGGTCTCCTTGCGCCAGGCCGCCGCCTGCTCCAGGGCGAGCGGCAGGTCGCCGAGCGCCTCGGCGAGCCGGTCGGCGTCGGCGTCGTCGAGGTCGCTGGGGTGCGGGCCCGAGCGGCGCAGCAGTTCCTTGCTCTCCTCCCGGGTGAACACGTCCACCTCCAGGGAGGGACCGACCTGGCCCCAGCGGCGGTTTCGGGAGGTCACCAGGATGGTGCCGGAGCCGTTGTCGGGCCGGCCGGCCGGGAAGTACTCCCGCACCCGCTCGGGGCTGTCCGCGTTGTCGAAGATCAGCAGCCAGCGGGAGTACGGCCGTCCCGCGCGCAGCGCCTCACGGACCACCGGTCCGGCGATGTTGGCCTCGCCGCTGCTGACCAGTCCCAGCCGCTGGGCGAGTTCCACCAGGGCCTGCCCGATCTGGCCGGGCCGCTCCGCGGGGATCCACCACACGATGTCGTACTCGGACTGGTGGCGGTAGGCGTACTCGATCGCCAGCTGGGTCTTGCCCACGCCGCCCATGCCGTGGATCGCCTCGGGCAGCACGGTCGTCGTGCCTTCCTGGAGACGCGCGTCGAGACGTTCGAGAAGGTCCACGCGGCCGGTGAAGTTGGGGTTGCGCGGCGGGATGTTGCCCCACACGCGCGGCTGCGCCGAGTGCCCGCTGCCCACCGTGGTCTGCTGCGTGGTCGACATGGCCGTGGCTCCTTCTGAAGGTGTCCCGGACCCCCTGGGGGCTGGTGCGGATTCCTGCTGCGGCCAAACGCCGACCCCGGCCCCGGCCCCGGTCGCCGACCCGGCGCCGTCCGGATCCGTGGTCCTGGCCGGCCTGCGGACCTCGCCCTTGCGCAGGCTGACGGAGTTCTGACGGTCGTACTCGCGCAGCGCTCTGCGCAGTTCCTCGGCGCGTGGCAGGAAGCGCCCGGAGAGGGCGTACAGGGCGGCCAGTTCGACGCGCAGGAAGGCCACGTTCCGGTCGGTGACGGGCGGTACCGGAGCCGTGTCGAAGGGCCCGCCGGTGTCGGGCAGGACCGGCTCCTCACCCTGGGGGACAGGGGCAGCCGCCACCAGCGCCCGCACGTCGTGCAGGACGCGCACGGTGTCCCGGCGCCGGGACAGGGCCAGTAACTCCTGCCGGATGTTGGGGCCGAAGGCGAAGACCACGTCGGCCGTCCGGTCGCTCTCCGTGCCGGCCTGCCGCACCAGTCCGCTCATCAGCAGTTCGGTGAGGTGGGCCGGTCCGGCGCCGGGCACGGAGGCGGTGACGGCGGTCAGCACCGGCAGCGTCAGCGGGGCCGCCGCCAGCCGGGTGGCGAGCGCGAACGCGGTCGGGGAGGCCGCGGCCCGGAACTCCGAGACCCGGTCCCTGGCGGGTACGGCGCTCGCGGGGTCGGGTACGTCTTCGATCCACGGTACGGCCCGTGCCGCGTCGGTCCGCCGTTTCCACTCGCGCGCCCGGACGCCGGACATCTCCGCCCACTGCGGGGCCCGTCCGGTCACCAGGCCGACCCAGCCGGACAGGGACCGCGCGGTCGCCTCGAGGACGGGGACCGGTACGGCTCCGACGCGGGAGGCCGGGGTGTCGTCGACCGATTCCAGGGGGGAGGTCTGCAGCTCCCAGCGCAGCTCGCTGTTGGCCGCCCAGGGGCGCGGCGCGCTCAGCCGCATCCGGTGGACGTCCAGACCGGTACGGAACCACAGCCGCTGCGGCGGCAGTTGCAGCACCGCGAGCGGCTCGGCCCGGCCCAGTTCGCGCAGCAGCGGCAGCACCGCGTCGGACCGCCAGCCCGCGGCGAGGCCGTCGGTCAGCACCAGCACCACCCGGTGGCCGTCTCCGGCGGCGGGCGGGTCGGCGAGTTCGACGCGGTCGGGTTCGGTGTCGTCGGAGCACAGCAGCCGGGTGGTGGTCACCGGCCCCAGACCGGCCAAGTCCGCGATGGCGTCGGCCAGTTGGCCGATATACGCATCCCAGACCCGCATGGTGATGTGGTCGTCCACGACCAGCAGGACGGCACGACGCCCGGCCTCGTCCGGGGTGGCGAGTCCGCTCAGGGCCTCCAGCGCCGCCTCGAGGGACCCATCGTCAGAAGTCGGTGCCATCGCTGATCGTGAACCATCGTCACACCGCATAAGCACTCTCTGAGCGTCCACGGCCACTGGTCGCTGCGAAGAACGAGGGGAGGCCCCGCAGGGCATGCGTGACTTCCACGCGCCCAGCCTGTCAGCGGTCTGCCCGGCGTGCAAGGCGGCAGGCCAGAAGGAGGGGGACGACAAACGGACACGCAGCCGTAACAGCGTGGCACCGCGGCAAGTACCGCGCAAGGGTGCGTGTTCAGCCGTTCCGGACGCGTCTTCGGCCGTTCGGGGGACCCCTTCGGCCGATCCGGGGACCCCTTCGGCCGATCCGGGGACCCCTTCGGCCGTTCCGGGTATCTCTTCGGCCGTTCCGGTTAACGGACCGGTGCCGGCCTCCGACCGGCCACCGGTACCGCCGCTGGACCGCATGGCGGCCTACACCGGCCCGGGCGGGGTCGGCTTGCGGTCCGGATCGTCCAGCAGGATCGCCAGATGCCTGCCGATGTGCTGGTCCCAGCTGCCGGGACCGAGCGCCAGAGCCTCCTTGCGCCACTTCCGGACGCGGTCCTCCAGGCTGCCGAGACCCCGGTCCTGGAGGATCTCCCCGATGGCGTCCTGGAAGGAGGGGTCGGAGCAGTCGTTCCGATGCCAGATCATCGCCGGCACCCCCGCCCGCAGCCCGGCCAGCACCTCGCGCCGCCCGGTGCCCGAGTCGTCGCCGGGCGGCTCGCTGAGCACCAGGCACACCGCGTGCCGGTCCTCCTTCAGCTCACGCTCCAGATGGAAGAAGTACGCCCCGTCCGACACCGGCCGGCTCCAGTGCGGGTGGCTGTCCGCCGGGCGCTCGTTCAGTTCCCGCCACTTGGTGTGCCAGGGCCGGTGCCAGGCGGCCCGCTGGAGCCGCTCCAGGCTGCGCACGACCACCGGATAGTCCAGGGCGAGCGGCGTCGGGGAGGGGGAGGAGGACTCCTTCCACCACCACTCCACCGGCTCGTTGAGCAGCTCCCACGGCAGGACGAACTCCAGGATGACCGGCTGGCGCAGGTCGGCCCACCGCTCCTCGGTCTCCTCCAGCAGCCCTTCCACCACGGCCGGCAGTTCCTCGCGCCGCCGGTGGACGGTCTCGCCGCGCACCGGGTGCCAGCCGTCGGAGTCGGACTGGCGCCAGTGCGACACGTAGTAGCGGTCCGCCTCGACCCGGTCCGGTTCGAACTGGATCAGCAGATAGGCGGGGACCAGCGACGGCTCCGGCTGGAGGAACTCCGACTGCTGCCAGTCCGCCAGCAGCGTCTGCGCCTCCAGCGCCTCGGCCTGGTCGCGGTTGAAGCGGCGCAGCCGCTCCGCCGCGTCGGCCCGGCCCTCCTCCACCAGCCATTCGGCACACAGCGAGAGGAAGGCCATGCTCGGCGGCAGTTCACCGGGCGGGGTGTTCTCCCCCGCGAGCCGCAGGAACACCTGCCACGCCGTACGGCACCACGAGGGCAGCTCCTGCACCCGTGACCGGCTGGCCCGGCGGGCCATGGCCGGCAGGTCCGCGGAGCCCACCGCCTGGAGGTGGGGCCGCAGCGCGCGCAGGTCCGCCAGGTTGAAGAAGTCGACGGCCTCCCACTCGTCCACCAGCGGCCACAGCTCGGCGACCGTCGCGGACTCCTGCTCCACGTACTCCAGGGAGCGCACCAGACAGGCGAGGCCGTCGCCGACACCGGTGCACGTCTTCACCACGCTCAGCAGCCAGGGCCGCAGCCGGTCCCCGGTGAGCGGTTCCACCGGCACGCCCAGCTCGCCGGAGAGCAGGTCGCGCCAGACCTCCCGGCCGGCCGTCTGTCCCACCGTGCCCGAGCGCTGTAACGCGTCCGCGATGGACACCGCCAGCTCGTTGCGGACCCGCTCCAGACTCCGCTCTCCCACCCCGTCGCCCTCCAGACAGCCCACACGGTTCTCCGACCGTGCCGACCAGGGTAAGGCCCGGGACCGGGTATGGGCAGGAAAATGTACGGTCACCGGCCCACGGGTACGGCGATGGTGTACGACGGCGCCGAGGTGCCTTCGAGATGGCAAGGGGCCGGTCACTGGTCGCGCAGACACAGTGCGCTGTAACGAGAGGCAGCGAATGCCCCGCTCCGTTTCCCGCGCTGCGACACGACGTCAGAATCGGCCGACGGGACGCGTGTTACGGCACGGCACCCCCTCCGCACCCAGAGGATCCACACCCCGAGGATCCGCCCGCGGCAACCGTTCAGCGCCACTGACGAGCACAGCACGGAGTCCCGCATGTCCGACCCCTCGGTCAGCCGTACCGCGCCACCCACCGCCGCGGACAACCGACAGCGCCCGACCTCGATGCCGACCCACCGCTACAGACCGTACGAGGCCGTCGACATCGCGGACCGCAGCTGGCCGAACAACCGGATCACCGTCGCCCCGCGCTGGCTGTCGACCGACCTGCGGGACGGAAACCAGGCCCTGATCGACCCCATGTCGCCCGAGCGCAAGCGCCGGATGTTCGACCAGCTGGTCGCCATGGGCTACAAGGAGATCGAGGTCGGCTTCCCGGCCTCCGGCCAGACCGACTTCGACTTCGTGCGCTCGATCGTCGAGGAAGAGGGCGCGATCCCGGACGACGTCACGATCTCCGTACTGACCCAGGCCCGTGAGGACCTGATCGAGCGGACCGTGGAGTCCCTGAAGGGCGCCAGGCGGGCGACCGTCCACCTGTACAACGCCACCGCGCCGGTGTTCCGCCGGGTCGTCTTCCGGGGCACCCGCGAGCAGGTCAGGGCCATCGCCGTGGACGGCACCCGCCTGGTGATGGAGTACGCCGGGAAGCTGCTGGGCCCCGGGACGGAGTTCGGCTACCAGTACTCGCCGGAGATCTTCACCGACACCGAGCTGGACTTCGCGCTGGAGGTCTGCGAGGCGGTGATGGACGTCTACCAGCCGGGCCCTGGCCGCGAGATCATCCTCAACCTGCCCGCCACGGTGGAGCGGTCGACCCCGTCCACGCACGCGGACCGCTTCGAGTGGATGTCACGGCACCTGTCGCGCCGCGAGTACGTCTGCCTCTCCGTCCACCCGCACAACGACCGCGGTACGGCCGTGGCCGCCGCCGAGCTGGCGCTGATGGCCGGCGCCGACCGCGTCGAGGGCTGTCTGTTCGGGCAGGGCGAGCGCACCGGCAACGTCGACCTGGTCACCCTGGGCATGAACCTCTTCTCCCAGGGCGTCGACCCGCAGATCGACTTCTCCGACATCGACGAGATCCGCCGTACGTGGGAGTACTGCAACC